>NZ_JBEPTL010000020.1:0-65949 GCF_040549465.1 Glaciihabitans sp. UYNi722
CGGCAGGAAGGAAACAATATACGCCATAATGGGCGGTCGGGGGGCGGGGCATTTGGCGGGGATTTGTTGCGGGGGGGGGGCGGGGGGCGGGCGGGGGGGGGGGGGGGGGGGGGGGTGGGGGGCGCGGGGGGGGGGGGGGGGGGGGGGCGGCGCCCCCCCCCCCCCCCCCCCCCCCCCCCCCCCCCACCCCCACGGCAGAGGGACTACCGGGCCCACAACCAAGGAAACCGTTGAACCCAGGGGTTCAACGGTTTCCGCTGTCCCAAGACACGCCGTGTTGTGGAGCCTAGGGGAATCGAACCCCTGACCTCCTGCTTGCAAAGCAGGCGCTCTACCAATTGAGCTAAGGCCCCGGATGCCAGAATCCGGTCAAAATTCTGAGTGGGGATACCAGGACTTGAACCTGGGACCTCTTCGTTATCAGCGAAGCGCTCTAACCGCCTGAGCTATATCCCCATGTCCCTGATCGGCTCAGGGCAGATACGAGAGTACCGTACCTGTGGCGCAGTTACCCAATTGGCCCTAGTTGTTGGTGAAGCCGACGAGCAATCCACCGGTGATACGCACGCTGAAGTTGTAGAGCATCGCTGCAATCGCACCGAGAACCGTGCCAACTACGGTGTTCAGCAGGCCCACCACCACGGCGAACAGGGCCACCTGGGTGAGTGGCAGCAGCGTCGTCACACTGAACTTCTGGTTCAGGATGTTGCTCATCAAACCGTCGATGGCACTGAAGACCTGGAGCGCATTCAACAGCACCCAGACCAGCACGGTCGCCACGACCAGGATGATGCCGAGCGTCAGGGCGATCAGAAAGGAAAGCTTCACCGCCGACCAGAAGTCGACGTACACGAGCTTGAGGCGAACCTGCTTCGTCGCACTGGCTTTCTGCGATTTTCGCTGGAGTCTCTCTGCGAGGCTACTCATCTATTGTTTCGTCCTTCCCGGTCTGGTCTTCGGCGGCCGGTGACTCCTCCTCCGGAGCTTCCTGGCCATCCACGTCCAGATTGCGTTCACTGTTCTTCGCTACTGCGATGATCCTGTCGTCGTCCGCGAAACGTGCGAACACAACCCCCATGGTGTCACGACCCTTGGCCGGAACCTCGGCGACAGACGAGCGTACCACCTTGCCGCTGGCAAGAACCACAAGCACCTCGTCGTCGTCTTCGACGATCAGAGCGCCCGCCAGGTCACCCCGAGCCTCGGCCAATTTGGCCACCTTGATGCCCAAACCGCCACGGTTCTGCAGTCGATACTGGTCCGCCGAGGTGCGCTTGGCGTAACCGCCCTCTGTCACCACGAAGACGTATCCGGCGTCGGAGACGACGGACGCATCCAGCAGGGTGTCGTCGTCGCGGAAATGCATCCCGATCACACCGGAGGTCGCGCGCCCCATCGGACGCAGCGCATCGTCGGATGCCGTGAACCGGATCGACATTCCCTTGCGCGAGACCAGCAGAAGATCGGAGTGCTCCTCCACCAGCATCGCCGAGGTCAGCTCGTCGTCGTCGCGGAGGTTGATCGCGATGATGCCACCGGTACGATTCGTGTCGTACTCGGTGAGCGCGGTCTTCTTGACCAGGCCGCCGCGAGTGGCGAGCACGAGGTAGCGCGCCGCCGCGTAGTCGCGAATGTCAAGGATCTGGGCGATCTCCTCATCAGGCTGCAGGGCGAGAAGGTTGGCGACGTGCTGGCCCTTGGTGTCGCGGCCGCCCTCCTGTACCTCATAGGCCTTGGCGCGGTAGACGCGGCCCTTATTGGTGAAGAACAACAGCCAGTGGTGGGTGGTGGTGACGAAGAAGTGGTCAACCACGTCATCCGCCCTGAGCTGCGCGCCCTTGACGCCCTTGCCGCCGCGGTGCTGGCTGCGGTAGTTGTCGCTGCGGGTGCGCTTGATGTAGCCACCGCGGGTGACGGTGACGACCATTTCCTCCTCGGGAATGAGGTCTTCGACATTCATGTCGCCGTCGAACCCGAACATGATCTCAGTGCGACGCTCGTCACCGTATTTGGCGATCAGGTCGGTGAGTTCTTCGCTCACGATGTCGCGCTGGCGCTGTGGGCTCGCAATGATCGCCTGGTAGTCGGCGATCTCCATCTCGATCGCGTCGTGCTCGTCGATGATCTTCTGGCGCTCGAGGGCCGCGAGACGACGCAACTGCATGTCGAGAATGGAGCGGGCCTGGATGTCGTCCACGTCGAGCAGCGTGATGAGGCCCGCGCGCGCGTCGTCCACGGTGGCGGACCGACGGATCAAGGCGATGACCTCGTCGAGCGCGTCGAGCGCCTTGAGATAGCCGCGCAGGATATGGGCGCGCTCCTCAGCCTTACGCAGACGGTAGATGGTGCGGCGCACGATCACATCGATCTGGTGATCGGCCCAGGCGGTGATGAATCCGTCGATCGGCAGTGTGCGCGGGATGCCGTCCACGATCGCCAGCATGTTGGCGCCGAAGTTCTCCTGCAGCGGCGTGTGCTTGTACAGGTTGTTGAGCACGACCTTGGCGACCGCGTCGCGCTTGAGCACGACCACGAGGCGCTGGCCGGTGCGGCCGGAGGTCTCGTCACGGATGTCTGCGATTCCGGAGATCTTGCCCTCTTTGACGAGCTCGGCGATCTTCAACGCGAGGTTGTCGGGGTTGACCTGGTATGGCAGTTCGGTGACGACGAGGCAGGTGCGGCCCTGAAGCTCCTCCACGTTGACGACGGCCCGCATCGTGATGGATCCGCGGCCGGTGCGATAGGCGTCCTGGATGCCCTTGAGGCCCAGGATCTGGGCACCGGTGGGGAAGTCGGGGCCCTTGATGCGCTGGATGAGAGCTTCGACGAGCTCTTCCTGGCTGGCATCCGGATTGGCGAGGTGCCAGAGTGCGGCCGCGCCGACCTCGCGCAGGTTGTGTGGCGGGATGTTGGTTGCCATGCCGACGGCGATACCGACGGATCCGTTGACCAGGAGGTTGGGGAACCGGCTCGGCAGAACGAAGGGCTCCTGGGTGCGACCGTCGTAGTTGTCGACGAAATCGACGGTCTCTTCTTCGATGTCGCGAACCATCTCCATCGCGAGAGGTGCCATCTTGGTTTCGGTGTACCGGTGCGCCGCAGCGCCGTCATTGCCCGGTGAACCGAAGTTTCCCTGTCCGAGGGCGAGTGGGTAGCGGAGGCTCCATGGCTGCACCAGGCGCACCAGTGCGTCATACACAGAGGAGTCACCGTGCGGGTGGAACTGGCCCATCACGTCGCCGATGACGCGGGTGCACTTGGAGAAGCCCTTGTCGGGCCGGTAGCCACCGTCGTACATCGCGTAGATCACGCGACGGTGCACGGGCTTGAGACCGTCACGCACCTCCGGCAGGGCCCGACCGACAATGACGCTCATCGCATAGTCGAGGTACGAACGCTGCATCTCGAGCTGCAGGTCGACCTGGCTCACCTTGTCGTGGCTCAGGTCGATCTCGCGGCCCGCGATCTGTTCCTCGGTAGCGTCTGTGCCCTCTGGGGTTGTTTCGTCAGCCATAAGTTCTCTATTCCCGGTCCTCGATCATGTCGAAGGACCGCGTCGGTCGTGTTCCCCGAGAACCTCGGGGAACGAGGGACTAAATATCGAGGAAGCGCACGTCTTTGGCGTTCTTCTGGATGAAGTTGCGTCGCAGCTCGACGTTTTCGCCCATGAGCGTGTCGAAAATCTCGTCGGCGGCGGCAGCATCGTCGAGCGTTACCTGCAGGAGGGTTCGGGTTACCGGATCCATGGTGGTCTCCCACAGTTCCTTGTAGTCCATCTCGCCGAGCCCTTTGTAGCGCTGTACGCCACTCTCCTTCGGCATCCGCTTGCCGGCAGTGGCGCCCTCGGCCAGCAGTGCGTCGCGCTCGCGGTCGCTGTAGACATACTCGTGAGGTGAGTTGCTCCACTTAAGGCGATACAGCGGCGGTTGGGCGAGGTAGACGTAGCCGAGGTCGATCAGCGGACGCATATAGCGAAAGAGCAGCGTCAGCAGCAGGGTGGTGATGTGCTGGCCGTCGACGTCAGCATCGGCCATCAGCACGATCTTGTGGTAGCGAGCCTTCTCTGGATTGAAGTCCTCGCCGATGCCAGCGCCGAAAGCGGTGATCATCGCCTGCACCTCGTTGTTGGCGAGTGCGCGATCGAGTCGCGCCTTCTCGACGTTGAGGATCTTGCCGCGTAGCGGGAGGATCGCCTGGAACTCGGGGTTGCGCCCCTGCACGGCCGAGCCGCCGGCCGAGTCACCCTCGACCATGAAGATTTCACTGAGGCTCGGGTCATTGCTCGAGCAGTCTCGCAGCTTGCCGGGCATGCCGCCCGACTCGAGGAGGCCCTTGCGCCTGGTCTGTTCGCGCGCTTTTCGTGCGGCCATCCGGGCGGCGGATGCCTGGATCGCCTTGCGAATCACATCGCGCGCCTGCGTGGGGTTGCGATCGAACCAGTCACCGAGCTGATCGCCGGTGATGCGCTGCACAAAAGACTTGGCGATCGTGTTGCCGAGCTTGGTCTTGGTCTGGCCCTCGAACTGCGGTTCCGCGAGCTTGACGGAGATGACCGCGGTGAGACCCTCGCGCACGTCGTCGCCGGTGAGGTTCTCATCCTTCTCTTTGATGATCGCCTTCTCGCGTGCGTACTTGTTCACCAGCGTGGTGAGTGCAGCTCGGAAACCCTCTTCGTGGGTTCCACCCTCGTGGGTGTTGATCGTGTTCGCGAAGGTGTGCACGCTCTCCTGGTAGGAGTTGGTCCACTGCATGGCCACCTCGATGGAGATCTTCGCGTCGGTGTCTTCCATTTCGAAGGAGATGATCTCGGGGTGCACCACCTCGAGCTTCTTCGCGGAGTTGAGATACTCGACGTAGTCGACGAGACCCTTTTCGTAGAGATAGGTGATCGAGACCGGCTCCCTCCCCTCGACCGGGATAGCAGAATCATCGTGGTCACGCTCATCGATGAGGGTGATCGACAGTCCTTTATTGAGGAAGGCCATCTGCTGGAAGCGGGACCGCAGTGTCTCGTAGTCGAACTCGACGGTCTCGAAGATGTCGGCGTTCGGCCAGAAAGTCTGGCTGGTGCCGGTCTCCTTGGTCGCCTCGCCCTTGGCGAGAGGAGCATCCGGCACACCGTTGGTGAAGCTCATCCTCCAGACCGCGCCCTGACGGCGCACCTCGGTGTCTACCCGGGAGGAGAGGGCGTTGACCACGGAGATACCGACACCGTGCAGACCGCCAGACACCGCATACCCGCCCCCGCCGAACTTGCCGCCCGCGTGAAGGATCGTCATGACGACTTCAACCGACGATTTGTTTTCTGCCTTGTTGAGATCGACGGGAATTCCACGGCCATTGTCGACCACACGGATGCCGCCATCAGCGAGCATCGTCACGATGATGGTGTCGCAAAAACCGGCGAGGGCCTCGTCGACCGAGTTGTCGACCACCTCGGTCACAAGGTGATGGAGTCCGCGAGGGCCCGTGGAGCCGATGTACATGCCGGGTCGTTTACGCACTGCTTCAAGCCCCTCGAGGACCTGGATCTGATCTGCGCCGTAGTTATCTTCAGATTCGGAATTCGAGCGGTTCGCTGGCATATGAAATTGGGCTCCTGCCGGGTAGATCGGTACGCCGTTCGCGGCCGGGCTACCGAAGGATAGCTGCCAGGACGACCTTTCGATTCTACCAAATGAAGGCCCCTCACAGGGCCGAAATCGCCCGTCTGGGGACTTTATTCTGCTCGGTCGACCGATTTTGCCTAGCTAGCCGTAAGTATCGCGCGGACCGCGCCCTGGGATAGATCTGAGACCTCTTTTCCAGGAGGGAGCGTTGGGTCCATCAAAACGTACAGAGAGGATGCCGGCATCCGGGTACCTCACGGCGATCTGGTTCATCACCTGCACGCGCATTAATCGCAACTGGGTCGCCCAGGCCGTCGAGTCGCAATGCACGGTCAGCACGCCATCCTCGATCCCCACCGGAGAGGAGTGTTCCGCGGTCTCGGCGCCGGCGATATCCGCCCAGGAGGAGAGCAGTTCCGAACGGGCGAGCGGGGAGCTCCACCCAAGTCGCGTCGTGAGCGCGTCGACGATCGACCCGAGACCTTCCGGATCGCGGCCATTACCGAACGGGATGCTCGAGCCCGGCTCCCTCTTCGCTCGCTTGCGGGCGTCGCTGGAGCGGGAAGAACCGTCGCCGAACACCCGACGAAACCGCAGATAGACCCCGACCGACTCCGAAACGGGCCGGTCATCCTTCATTCGGCATCTCCCACGATCGTGCCGTGTGCGATTTTCACGGTGTTGCCGGTCAACTGCTTTGGTACGTCGTCATAGACGGCGGCCGTGATGAGCACCTGTTCGAAGTCTTCGACCGCGGCGGCGAGGCGAAGACGCCGGGATTCATCTAGTTCGGCGAAGACATCGTCCAGCATCAGTACAGGATCCCCCGATACCGACTCTCTTCTCAACAGGGTGGCGGAGGCCAGTTTCAGGGCAAGAGCAAACGACCATGATTCGCCGTGACTGGCGTACCCCTTGGCTGGTAACCCATTGAGCTCGAGGACGAGGTCGTCGCGGTGCGGGCCGACGAGGGTGATTCCCCTGTCGAGTTCGTTCCTTCTCAACCGTGCGAGAGCTTCGCGAAATCCGTCGGCCGCCTCTCCCGCCGCGAGGCGGTCGCGACGGAGAGCTGCCGGTGCTGCCTCTGCGCCGTCCAGGTCCGCAGCTCCGGCGAAAATACTGAATTGGGTGGCGAGGCGCGCATGGTGATCCTCCCCGGCCACCGCCGTATAAGCCGCAGCGACCTCTGGCAGCAGCTCCGCCACCAGCGAGGTTCTTGCCTCGATCAGTTCGGAACCCAGCGAGACAAGGCGGTCATCCCAGATTTCGAGGGTACCGAGCTGAGTCTCCTTGAGTCCGGATGCCCGTGCGGACTTCAGAAGTGTGTTGCGCTGCTTGACCACGCGTTCGTAATCGGTGAGTACCGCCGAGAGGCGCGGGGAACGCAGCACCAGCAGTTCGTCGAGAAATCGGCGGCGGCCCGAAGGCTCTCCGCGAATCAGCGACAGGTCTTCCGGAGCAAACAAAACGCTTGAGAAATACCTCGGCAGTTCCCGGGTCTTGATCACCGATCGGTTCACCTGCGCGCGATTCGGGGATGACCTGTTGATCTGTACCTCGGTGAGAACCTGTCGTTCGCCGTGTTGGAGGCGGGCACGGATGATCGCCGAATCCTCACCCTGGCGGATCATCGCATGATCGACCGAGACCCGATGGGACCCGAGAGTGCTCAGATATCCGAGCGACTCGACAAGGTTCGTCTTACCCTGCCCGTTGCTGCCCACGAACAGGTTGGCACCGGAGACGAGGTCGACCTCCGCCGTCGTGTAATTACGGAAATCGCTGAGACTGAGATGGGTGACGATCACGCGGTCACGTGACTAGTCGACAGCTTTGACCGAGTGCCCGCCGAACTGGTTGCGGAGCGCCGCAACAGCCTTCATCGCGGGAGAACCCTCTGGCTGGCGCGAAACGAACCTGGCGAAGATCGAAGCACTGATGGTCGGAACCGGGACAGCATTCGCGAGTGCTTCTTCGATGGTCCAGCGACCCTCGCCCGAATCTTCGACGTAACCCTCGATATCCTTGAACTCGGGATCTTCCTCAAGGGCCCGGACCAGCAACTCGAGCAGCCAGGACCGCACCACAGTTCCACGCTGCCAGGCCTTGAAGGTACCGGTGACATCTTTGATGATGTCATCGCGCTTTTCGAGCAACTCATAGCCCTCGGCATAGGCCTGCATCAATGCGTATTCGATGCCGTTGTGCACCATCTTGGCGTAGTGCCCGGAGCCGACCTCGCCCACGTGGACGAAGCCCTCATCGCGAGGTCCTTCCGGACGCAGCGCATCGAAGATCGGCATCAGGATGTCGATGTTCTTCTTGTGACCGCCCACCATCAGGCCGTAGCCGTTCTTCAATCCCCAGACACCCCCGGAGACACCGGCATCCACAAATTCGATACCCTTCTCGGCGACCTGTGCTGCGTGGGTGAAGTCCTCGGTGAAGCGCGAGTTGCCACCGTCGATGATGATGTCGCCCTTGTCGAGCTCAGCAGCCAGGTCGGTGATGACCGAGGTGGTGATCTCACCGGAGGGAACCATCACCCAGACGATGCGCGGTGTGGGAAGCGCCTTGGCCAGATCGGCGAGACTCGCGACATCCCTGACGTCGGGATTGCGGTCGTAACCGGTGACCTCGATGTCGTGTGCACGGAGGCGGGTACGCATGTTGCTACCCATTTTTCCAAGACCGATGAGGCCGATGTGCATTTCAGTGCTTCTTTCGAGCGATGTGCTTCTTCAAGCAACGTGGGATTAGCGCAACAGGAGATTGGGCTGCAGGAGGTATTTGTAGTTATCTGCTCCCGGCTGGTCTTTCGACGACTGGCTGGTGATCAACACCGGTCCGGGCTTATTAGGGTTCTCGGTCTTGGTGAACGAAATGCGAACGAATTCGGAATGGACGGCTCCCAACCCGTCCAGGAGGAATGCCGGCTTGAGAGAGACGACGGTGTCGCCGCCGCTCAGGTGGGCATCGATGGTCTCGGATGCCTGGGCCTGCTCGGATCCGATTGCTTCGAGCGTAACCCCGTCGATGGTGAAGGTGAAGCGCAGCGCCGCCTCACGCTCGAGCACCAAAGACACCCGGCGAACAGCCTCGATGAGTTCACCGGTGTTGATGACCGCGTAATTGTCGACGGTTTCGGGGAAGAGGCGCTTGACCGGCGGAAAATTTCCCTTGATGAGAAGAGAAGTGACAGTCTTCTTCTCGGCACTGAATGCGATGAGTTCACGGTCGTCGGTGTTGGTTATCGCCACCGAGATGTTTCCGCTGTGGCCGAAGGTCTTGCCGATCTCCTGCAGTGTTCGTGCCGGGACCAGTGCCGTGATCGTCTCTGTCGACGACGAATCTCCGGAATCCCATTCGATCTCGCGTACCGCTACCCGGTAACGGTCGGTGGCCACCAGGGTCAGGCTGTTCTCGCTGACCTCGAGCTGCACGCCGGTGATGACGGGGGTTACGTCATCACGGGATGCTGCGACGGCCACCTGCGAAACGGCGGCGGCGAAGGACTCGGCCGGAAGGATGCCGGATTGCGCCGAGATCTGCGGAAGAGTCGGATACTCCTCCACCGGCATGCTGAGCAGGGTGAAGTTGGCGGTACCACAGGCGACGGTGATGCGCCCCTCATCGGTGGAGAACTGCAGCGGCGCATTCGGAAGCCGGCTCGCGATGTCGGCAAGGAGACGACCGGAGACCAGGATTTTGCCCTGCTCCGAGATATCGGCGGCGATCTCGGTCTGGGCCGAAACTTCGTAGTCAAAAGAGGAGAGGGTTAATCCGGACTCTGTGGTCTCGATCAGCACACCGCTCAGGATCGGAAGCGTGGTGCGCTGAGGCAACAACTTCACGGCAAAGGAAACAGCCTCACTGAAGACGTCACGATTGACTTGGAACTTCATGGGCACCCCTTGTTGTGTTCGTAATATGTCGAGCCACGATGAATGTTGATACGGGAGGTTAATACTGGCACAGGCACCAAACCCCGGAACCCAGAGGTTATCTCTTCCAATATCAATTAATTAAAGGATTAACACTCTTAACCGCTGTGGGAACTGTGAATAACTTCGAAAGGACCAATCGTGGGCGGGGAACTACAACGGTGTGAGATGTGCGCAGGCTGTGGCATCCGAGGCCGATAACTCCTGCAGTTCGAACGACGGGCACCGTCGATTCCACAGGCCCCTCGGCGAGTCCCACATGTCACCTCGGCGTTTTCCACAGTTATCCACAAGTTATGCACATGTAGAGACCGCGCTGTCTACCACTAGTCCTTGTTGTAGCGATGGTTCTGCTTGATGCGACTGGTGAGCTCGGTGACCTGGTTATAGATGGACCGACGCTCCTTCATAAGCTCGCTGATCTTCTTGTTCGCGTACATCACGGTGGTGTGGTCGCGGTTGCCGAACAGCTGTCCGATTTTAGGAAGCGACAGGTTCGTCATCTCACGACAGAGATACATCGCAATCTGTCTGGCAGTGGCTACAGCCTGTGAGCGAGAGGAGCCGTAGAGGTCGTCGACGGTGAGTTTGAAGTAGTCGGCGGTGTGATTGATGATGTCGACCGGAGAGATCACGTTGTCGTCGTCGAGGGTGATCAGGTCTTTGAGCACTGTCTGCACCAGGGCCATGTCGACTGGCGTGCGGTTGAGGCTCGCGAAGGCGGTGACCCTGATGAGGGTTCCCTCGAGTTCGCGAATGTTCGAGGACACCTTCGTCGCCATATATTCGAGGATCTCCGCGCTCACCTGGAGCTTCTCGCTCTGTGCCTTCTTACGGAGGATGGCGATGCGGGTTTCGAGGTCGGGTGCCTGCACGTCGGTGATGAGGCCCCATTCGAACCGTGACCGCATCCGGTCCTCAAATCCGGTGAGTGCTTTCGGAGGCAGGTCGCTGGTGATGACGACCTGCTTGTTGTGATCGTGCAGGGTATTGAAGGTGTGGAAGAACGCCTCCTGGGTTTCGACGGCTCGCTGCAGAAACTGGATGTCGTCGATCAGGAGGATGTCGATCTCGCGGTAACGCGCCTGGAAGACGGACGCTCTATTGTTGGCGATCGAGTTGATGAAGTCGTTGGTGAATTCCTCCGAGCTCACATAGCGCACCCGGATGCCCGGATAGAGGCTCTCGGCGTAATGACCGATCGCGTGGAGGAGGTGAGTCTTGCCGAGTCCGGAGTCACCATAGATGAAGAGGGGGTTGTAGGCCTTCGCTGGTGCCTCGGCCACAGCGACAGCCGCGGCATGCGCAAACCTGTTGGATCCGCCAATGACGAAGTTGTCGAAGTTGTATTTCGGGTTGAGCCGGGAGTCTGCTCGGCGCGGGTTGGTGGTGATCGCGGCATCCGACTGCGCGGGCGTCGGCGCGGGCTTTTCGATGTAGGGCTGTTCGATCGTCGATTCACTCGGTTCCCTCAACGAATCGTGAGTGATCTCGGGATTGACCACGATGGCGAAGTTGCTCACCGAGTGGTCTTCGTCCAGGGCGGTGATCGCATTGAGGAGGGGGAGACGGATGCGCTGCTCCAGCATTCCGCGGGTGAGGTCGTTCGGTACCTCGAGATAGAGGGTGCCGGCCATGACGCCCTTGGGCTCCACCAGGCTGAGGAATCCCTGCAATTGCGGGGTAATTCGCTCATCGTCGCGCAGACTCGACAACACAGAATGCCAGATATCCTGGGTTGGATCCGTGGTTTCAGTCATTCTTGCCTCGCAACATCTCGGGATAGTTATTCACAGGGTTATCCACCGTCTGTGCAGTCCCACCACCTTAGTTTGTGACGGCATGTCGCTGCCACGCCTGAATGGAATGGATGTGGATAATGCCGACATCCGCTCCAGAGTTTGACCGCAGGCGTTTAAGACCGTATTTTTAATCAGTTGACTTCGGCCTTGACGGCCAACCTTCACTTCCCTGGCTTCCAGTGCTCTGTCTCGTTGAGCTGGCCTTGCGGAGTTCCAACACGTGGAGATCAAATCATGAGCAAGAGAACTTTTCAGCCGAACAACAGGCGTCGTGCCAAGGTGCACGGATTCCGTCTGAGAATGCGTACCCGCGCCGGTCGTGCCATCCTGGGTGCGCGTCGTCGTAAGGGACGCACCGAACTCTCCGCATAACCGCCGTCGGTGTTGGCCAAAGCCAACCGGCTCGTCCGGGCGGATGATTACCGCCGTCTTGTGCGCCGGGGTCGCCGGATCTCCACGGAACACGCGGTCGTGTATGTGATGCACACGGATTCGCTCGAGCAGGCTCGCTTCGGCTTCATCGTCTCGAAGAGCGTGGGGGTGGCCGTGAAACGCAACCTGGTGAGACGTCGTCTGAAAGCCGTCAGCCACGAGTCGCTTTCGAGTGTCGCTCCCGGCACAGACATCGTGATCAGGGCATTGCCAGGCGCAGCGCAGGCTAGCTGGGTTATTCTGCGTTCTGAGATTTCCGATGCTGTAGGCAGGGGTGTGACGCGAGCATGAATCATGTTCTTGCGTTCATCTTTCTTCTTCCCCGCAACATCAGCGTCTTGATCCTGCGGCTCTACCGTGCAGTCATCTCCCCGCTTTACGGCGATGTCTGCCGTTATTACCCCTCGTGTTCGTCGTACACAATGCAGGCGATCCAGCAGTACGGGCTGATCCGCGGTAGCTGGCTCGGCATCCGCAGAATCGCTCGCTGTCATCCGTGGGCCGCCGGTGGCGTCGACGATGTTCCACCGCGAGTAGTGCAGAGGTACGCGATCACGCGTTTCGGTTTTGTTGTATCCAATGGCCACGGAAAGGTCTGATCCCCGGCATGGACATCCCCATCATCAATACGATTCTCTGGCCCATCAAATGGGTCGTTGAACTCCTTCTTGTCGGATGGCACTGGCTGTGGTCCTTCCTGGGACTCGATCCCAACGCCGGCCTGACCTGGGTGCTGTCCATCGTCGGCCTCGTTCTCGTCATCCGCGCCGCACTCATCCCGATCTTCGTTCGTCAAATCAAGAGCCAGCGGCGAATGCTCGAGGTCGCACCACAGCTCAAGAAGATCCAGGACAAGTACAAGGGCAAGAAAGACCAGTTCTCGCGCGAGGCGATGTCGCGCGAGACCATGGAGCTTTATAAAAAGACCGGTACGAACCCACTGAGTTCCTGTCTGCCTCTGCTCATTCAGATGCCGATCTTCTTCAGTTTGTTCTCGGTGTTGAGCACAGCCCAGGGATATCAGAAGACCCATCACGCGGGTGTGGGGCTACTCAACGGGCCACTCTCCGAATCCTTCGGTAGCGCATCACTCTTCGGCGTAGCCCCACTGCATGAGAGTTTCTCCACCGGCGTCGGCGTCGTCAAGGTCATCGCGGTGATCATGGTCATCCTGATGACCGGTTCGCAGTTCATCACCCAGCTGCAGATCATGTCGAAGAACCAGTCAGCAGAGATGAAGGCGAGCCCAAGCTACAAGCAGCAGCGCATCCTGCTGTACATCCTCCCGTTCGTGTTCCTGTTCTCCGGCTTCACCTTCCCTCTCGGCGTGATGTTCTACTGGCTCGTCTCCAACTTCTGGACGATGGGACAGCAGTTCCTGGTGATCAGGAATATGCCGACACCCGGTAGTGAGGCGGCCCTCGCTCGTGAGACACGCATGGCGAAGAGAGCTCAGCGCCGCGGAATCACGATTATCGAGGATGGTCCTGACGAGGAGATCGAGCAGCCGAAGATCACCACGCAGCGAGTTCAGCCCGTGAATGCGAAGAACCGCAACAAAAAGAAGACCAGCGGTAAGAAGTAGCGCGTTGCTCGACTCCCCAAATTCCCCCAAGAAAGAGAGATTCCCGTGGCAGAGACGACTCCGGCCGTAGAGAATATAGAAACGACCGAGACCGCAGAAGAGAACCTAACCGCGGAGGACGCGCAGTCAGCCGGCGACGCGCAGAACGGCAGTGACGCCCAGTCTGTTCGCACGGTCAGTCAGCTCGAAGAAGAGGGCGACATCGCCGCCGACTACATCGAGGAGTTGCTCGACATCACCGATCTCGATGGAGACATCGACATCGACGCACGCGATGGTCGCGCATATCTGTCGGTCAACTCCAGCCAGGACAGCAACCTGCGCCTGCTCTCGAAGCCCGAAACGGTAAATGCGCTCCAGGAACTGACTCGAATCGCCGTCCAGGCAAAGACCGGCGTCTTCTCTCGCCTCATCCTCGACGTCGGCGGATCGCGCCAGGCCCGCGAGGCTGAACTCGCCCTTCTGGTCGACCGCGCTATAGATCGGATCGAGGGTGGCGCGCAGTCCGCTGCTCTCCCCTCGATGTCATCCTACGAGCGCAAGTTGGTCCACGACCTCGTCGCTGGCCGCGGTTTCGTTTCGGAATCCGAGGGCGAGGGTTCTGATCGCCACACCGTCATCAGCCGTTCCTAGTTTCACGTGAAACATTTACGTGCCTGATTCCGTGGTTCCTCCTGAGCTCGAAGCGGAGCCAGCCTCGGCATCCGATCTCTTCGGTGATCGCGTTGATCTTGCCCGCTCCTTCGCCAACGAGCTTGCGGTGCGGGGAGAAGAGCTGGGCCTGATCGGCCCACTGGAAATCCCGCGCCTCTGGAACCGGCACATTCTCAACTGCGCTCTCGTCGCGCCCCTGTTGAGGCCTGGTCGCGTGGGAGACGTAGGCAGCGGCGCTGGTCTCCCCGGGGTGGTTTTGGCCATTGCGCGTCCTGACGTACAATTCGTCCTCATCGAGCCGATGGAGCGCCGTGTCGACTGGCTCACCGCAGAGGCTGCGCGACTGGGTCTGGCCAACGTCGAGGTTCTTCGCGCACGAGCCGAAGAGGCGAAGGTCTCGCCGAGGCTGGATCAGGTGACGGCTCGAGCGGTGAGCGCACTGTCGAAGCTGATCCCGCTCACTGTTCCGCTGGTGCGGTCCGGGGGCGAACTACTGTTTCTCAAAGGCGCAAGCGTGGGTGCCGAGATGGATGCCGCCGCTAAGGTCATCCGGCGTATGCACCTGACCGACGTGGAGATAGTGACCCTCGGTGAGGGCACTGTGCCGGATGTCACGAGGGTGTTTCGAGCTACAGTTGATTGATCACTCTTAGCGCTGCGAAAGTCTAGCTCGAAGCGTTGGTCGAGTGTTCCGCGACGCCGTCGCCACTGTTGCCATACCCGCTGTGTAGTTATGTTGTGTACTTATGCCACCATCCTGGATATCAAGAAGGTTTCACGTGAAACATCCCGACCCCGAGGTCGACACGCCTGCCGTCGACGAGGTTTCTACGAGCGATCCCGAGGTTTCGGAATCAGAGGTCGTGGAGTCGGAGTCTGCGGATGTGGAGTCTGCGGTGCCGACTGTCGCCGAACCTGAGGCCGCGCCGGATGACACGACCGGGTCCGGTGAGGTCGAGCATGAAGCGCAAACTTCCGAATCAGACGGCGTTGGCTCAGATGACCCGGCCTTAGACGATGAGGAGCAGGACCTGGCAGATTCATCCGCCGGGAAAGCCAGCGTGCCGACGGCAGCCAAACCCTTCAAAGTCGATGACACTCCCCTGGCCCGTGAGCTCTCAGAGATCACTCGCCGCCGGCAGGCACTGGCGGCCGAAGCTCTGCCGCTCCCGGAGCAAACTCGCGTGTTCACCGTCGCCAACCAGAAGGGCGGCGTCGGCAAGACCACCACAACGGTGAATCTGGCGGCCGCGCTTGCTCGCAATGGGGCTCGCGTGCTCGTGATCGATCTCGATCCGCAGGGGAATGCATCCACAGCGCTAGGGATCGAGCACCGTTCGGACACGATCAGCGTGTATGACGTGATCATCAACGACGAACCGATGAGCGGCGTCGTGCAGAAGAGTCCGGAATTCAACGCACTGTACTGCGTGCCGGCCACAATCCACCTCGCTGGCGCCGAGATCGAGTTGGTGTCGATGGTTGCCCGTGAGCAACGGCTCCGTACCTCACTCGAGCGATTCCTCGCCGAGAGCGAAGAACCTTTCCACTACGTATTCATCGATTGCCCCCCCTCGCTCGGACTCCTCACAATCAATGCTTTCGTGGCCGCCCAGGAGGTTCTCATCCCGATTCAGTGCGAGTACTACGCTCTCGAGGGGTTGAGCCAGCTGCTCAACAACATCCAGCTGATTGAGCGCCACCTGAATCCGGTGCTGAATGTGTCCACCATCCTGCTCACCATGTATGACGGACGCACCAACCTCGCCAATCAGGTCGCCCAGGACGTGCGCGATCATTTCCCCGACCAGGTGTTATCAACACTCATCCCCAGGTCGGTGCGAATTTCTGAAGCACCAAGCTATGGTCAGAGCGTAATCAGTTACGACACCAACTCTCCCGGGTCGCTTTCCTATCTCGAAGCGGCCGCGGAAATCGCACGACGAGGGGCACCACAGTAATGGCAGCACCGAAAAGAACCGGTCTCGGGCGGGGCATTGGCGCGCTCATTCCCAGCGACCAGGGCAGCTCCGAGCGACCAGTCGACGTCTTCTTCCCCTCGGCGAAAACTGCGGCGGAGGGCCTCGTAGCCGTTCCCGGCGCGCAACTGGCCAACCTCTCCCCCACGGACATCGTCCCGAACGCCGCCCAGCCGCGCAAGGAGTTCGTCAAAGAAGACCTCGACGAGCTGATCGATTCCATTCGCGAGGTGGGCGTTCTCCAACCGATCGTGGTGCGTCCAATCCTGGGCGCCGCTGTGGGTGAACCCCGCTACGAGCTGGTCATGGGTGAGCGTCGACTTCGGGCGAGCATGAGTCTCGGCCTGACGACCATCCCCGCCGTCATTAAGAACACCGCCGATGAGGCGATGCTGCGCGATGCCCTGCTGGAGAACCTGCACCGCGCGAACCTGAACCCGCTGGAGGAGGCTTCCGCGTACCAGCAGCTCCTCGCCGACTTCGGCATTACCCAGGATGAACTGGCCGGCAGGATCGGGCGCTCGCGTCCGCAGATCACCAACACCCTCCGCCTGCTGCGCCTGCCGACCGCGATTCAGAACCGCGTTGCGGCCGGCGTACTAAGCGCAGGACACGCTCGCGCCATCCTCTCGGCTGGTGACGAGGCGACCATGGAGCGCCTCGCCGACAAAATTGTCAACGAAGATCTCTCCGTGCGTGCCGCGGAAGCAGCCGCAGGGCTGGTGAGCACGAAGCCGGCCAAATCCGCCAAACCGAGCGCGGGAAAACGCCAGGGACAGCTGGATGAGATCGCCGAACGTCTGGGCGACCGCCTCAATACGCGGGTGAAGGTGAGCCTCGGCTCCAACAAGGGCACTATCGTGATCGACTTCGCGACCGTGGCAGACCTCAATCGCATTCTCGCCGAGCTCAACGAGCCCGGTTTCGGCTGATCAGGCGCGACTTTCCTTGATGGCAGCTTCGGCAAGAGCAGAGTAGACCCAGCCGAGATCGTGTCCGGCTGCCTCGAGAGCCTGCGGCAGTAATGAGGTCTCGGTGAGCCCTGGAAGGACGTTGGCCTCAAGGAACCATGGTGTTCCCGCTCCGTCGACGATCATGTCCACGCGCGAGAGGTGACGTAGCCCGAGCGCGCGATGTGCCTGAAGCGCGACCTCCGCCGCGCGAGCGCTTATCTCTTCGCTCAGTCGCGCAGGAGTGTAGAAGCGTGTCTCCCCTGCGTTATAGCGGGCCTCGAAGCTGTACACGCCTGACAACGGCTGGATCTCCACCGCGGGTAGCGCGACGGGGCCGTCGCCGCTGTCGATAATGCCGACAGCGATCTCGGTGCCGACGATGCGCTGTTCGATCAGGGCTACATCGCAGTAGGTGTAGGCCTCCACCATGGCGCGAGGAAGATCGTCTCGATCGTCGACGAGAGTGACGCCCTGAGCTGATCCACCCTGGGCCGGCTTGACCACAAGCGGCACCGGTAGTTCGTTGGTGAGGCTGTCGAGAACGCTGGTCGCTCCGAGTTCGCGGAAAGCATCCCTTGACAGGGTGATCGATCGCGGAGTGGCGACACCAGCGCGCCCGACGAGGACCTTCGCGGTCGGCTTGTCCCAGGCGAGCCGCGCCGCATCGGAGGTCGATCCGACGTAGGGGATGCCGATGAAGTCGAGCAGACCGCGCAGGGCGCCATCCTCGCCGCTTGCGCCGTGGAGGGCCGGCCACACTACGTCGGGACGTGTTTCGGTGAGATAGGCCAGTAGCGCGGCGTCCGGATCTTTCAGCACGACGGTGATTCCGTGCTGCTGGAGGCTGTCGGCGACGCGGCGGCCGGAGCGCAGGGAGACATCGCGCTCGTGCGAGATACCGCCAGCGAGCACGACAACCGTGCGGTGGGTGAATTCATTCATTGTCAGCCGTCTCTCTTGAACCGGGAAAAATGCTGCTCAGTTGGCTAATCGATGTTCGGCGGTGGGCTGGCGATACCCCGTTGGAGAGGAACCGTCCTGAGCGGCGAGGTCTGCGAGAAAGTGGTGAGCAGGTCGAGCTCGCCGTTGATGACCGTGGATAGTCGACGGATACCTTCGCGGATGAAGGATGGCGTGGGGTAGCAGAAGGAGAGTCGGATGTTGTTGCGGCCGTTGCCGTCCGCATAGAAAGCGGTGCCTGGCGTATAGGCCACGAGCTCTTTGACGGCTCGCGGGAGCATCGCCTTGGAGTCGAGGTGATTGGGCATCGTGGCCCAGATGTAGAAGCCGCCGTTCGGTACGGTCCAGGTCAACTGGGGCAGATATTCTGCCAACGCAGCGAGCATGGCATCACGCCGCTCGTGATATATGCCGCGGAAGGTATTGATCTGGCCCTTCCAGTCCGCCGTGTTCAGATACTCGGAGATCATGAGTTGACTGAACGAACTGGGTGAGAGCACCGCGGCCTCGTTGGCGAGAATGAGTTTCTCTCGAATGGCGTGCGGAGCAAGCGCCCAACCCACGCGGAATCCTGGTGCGAGGGTCTTGGAGAAGGTTCCGAGGTAGATCACGCCGTCCTCTTCGACGGAACGCATGGCCTGCGGCGGTGGAGAGTCGAAATAGAGCAGCCCGTAGGGGTTGTCTTCGAGAACGAGGATGTCGTTAGCGCGGCAGATCTCCAGGATCTCGAGCCTGCGCTCCCAGGTGAGGGTCACTCCGGCAGGGTTACTGAAGGTCGGAACCGTGTAGAGGAACTTGATGTTCTTGCCCTCCGCAGCGAGGCGGGCGATGTGTTCGCGAAGCGCCTGCGGAATGAGCCCGTGTTCGTCCATTGGAACGTGCTGGATGTCGGCTTGGAACGAATTGAAGACCACCATTGCGGTGACGTAGCTCGGCCCTTCGGCGAGCACCACGTCCCCCGGGTTGATGAAGAGCTTGGTCACGAGTTCGAGGGCGTGCTGGGACCCGGTGGTGACCACCACGTCGTCCACGCTCGCCCTGATGCCCTCCAGGGCCATGATCTCGAGGATCTGCTCCCGCAGCTCCGGTACACCCTGGCCGGAGCCGTACTGCAGCGCCTGTGGCCCCCTGTCACGTATCACTCGCTCGAAGGCACCCGCGATTAACTCAGGGGGCAATGCGGAGACGAAGGGCATTCCGCCGGCCAGCGAAACCACCTCTGGGCGAGAGGCCACGGCGAACAGCGCGCGCACCTCTGAAGCGCTGAGCCCCGCGGTACGGTCAGCGTAGAGGTCGTACCACGGGTCGAGGTTGGTTCCCGATCCGTGCTGCCCCGACTCAGGTCGAGGGGTGCCGTGGGTTGTCATTGGTTGTCCCGAGGGGCCGGTGGCTAGTGAAGATTCAAGAATAGACGTACATCCGCGCCGGCCAGGTTGCCGCGGGGGCGTCTACGAGAAAGGGCCCGCTCACCGGTGAGTGAGCGGGCCCTTCGAAAGCAGGGTCTGCTACTGGAGCCACTCGGCGAAGTCGGCCTCGAGGGCGGGCTTCGGCTTGGCACCGATAACGCTCTTGACGACCTCGCCCTTCTTGAACAGCTTCATCGCGGGGATGGAGGTGATCTGGTACTTCGCGGCGATCTCCATGTTGTCGTCGACGTTCACCTTGACGAGCTCGATCTTGTCGGAGTGTTCCGTGGCGATCTGGTCGAGGATGGGGCTGACGGCGCGACACGGGCCACACCATTCGGCCCAGAAGTCCACCAGCACGAGCTTCTCGGAGTCGAGCACGTCGGCCTGGAAGCTGGCGTCGGTTACATCTTTGGACATTGTGATCTCTCTTTCAGTGATGCGATTAATAGGTTGCGCTGGCGCTAGGCCAGGACAGTTTCTGGTTCGACCTCAGCGTTCGACTCTTCAGCGCTCGCCTGGGCGAGGAGGGCTTGGGGGAGTGCCGCCAGGTAGTGCTCGGCGTCGAGGGCCGCGACGGTTCCGGATGCCGCTGCCGTGACGGCCTGGCGGTAGGTCGGGTCGAGCACGTCGCCGGCTGCGAACACGCCGGGGAGGTTGGTGCGTGAGCTGCGTCCCTCCACGGTGATGGTGCCGTCGGAGTTGAGGTCGAGCTGCCCGTGCACCAGATGGGTGCGTGGGTCGGCGCCGATCGCGATGAAGAGGCCACTGAGGTCGAGCGTGGTCTCGGTTCCGTCAACGGTATCGACGAGGCCGACGCCGCTGACGGCAGTGTCGCCGTAGATGTGCTCGACGGTCTTGGTGAAGAGGAACTCGATCTTGGGGTTATCGAAGGCGCGATCCTGCATGGTCTTCGAGGCGCGGAGCGTCGAGCCACGGTGGATCACGTACACCTTGTCGGCGAATTTGGTGAGGAAGGTCGCCTCCTCCATGGCCGAGTCGCCGCCGCCGACGACCGCGATCGTCTTCTGGCGGAAGAAGAAACCGTCGCAGGTGGCACACCAGGAGACCCCGTAGCCGCTGAGTCGCTCCTCGTCGGCTATGCCGAGCTTGCGGTAAGCGGATCCGGTCGCGAAGATCACCGACAGAGCTTCGTGCTTGTCGCCGTTGCCGAGGGTGACCGTCTTGATCTCCCCGGTCAGGTCGAGGTTCGTGACGTCATCCAGCACGACATCCGTGCCGAAGCGTTCAGCCTGCGCCTGCATGGCCACCATGAGTTCCGGACCCTGGATTCCCTCGGGGAAGCCCGGGTAGTTCTCGACCTCGGTGGTCTTCATGAGTTCGCCGCCCGCCTCGACCGAACTCGCGATGAGCAGGGGGCTGAGGTTGGCACGCGCGGCGTAGATCGCCGCGGTGTAACCGGCGGGACCCGAGCCGATGATGATGGTCTGGCGCAAGAGGAACATCTCCTTGGATGATGTGGCCACGGGCTTTGTCCGCTCCACTGTCGTCTACAACACATCCTATTCGCACACTATTCCGCGAGCTGGGAAGGGTCGAGCGGTCGTTCGGGCCGCTCCCAGCTTCAGCCTTTGCGTCGGAAACGGGCGGTCAGTGTGCCGCTCACCGAGTGGATCTCCGGGTTGCGGATTGCGAGCAGCATGCCGAAGTAGACCGCGGTCATCAGCGCACCGGTGATGATGATCGCGAGGATGGCGGGCAACTTGCCCGACTGCGCGAATCCGGCGGCGGAGAATCCTCCGAGCAGCCAGAGCACGAGAATGCCGACGACGCCGGCCAGGAGGGCGAGACCCAGGTACTGCAGGTGACGACGCAGCACCCGCGCGCCATCCATTCCCCGGAGTCGACGGCGAACCAGCACGATCGCCACCACGGCCTGGGCGCTACCGGCTGTGGAGGTTACAGCCGCGATGCCCACGCTGATGAGGTCGGTGGGGAGCAGGATGCAGAGCAGGGCACCGATCACGAACAGCCCAGACTGCACGCACTGCATGAAGAACGGCGTGCGAGTATCGCCGAGGGCGTAGAAAACTCGCTGCAGCACGAACAGCATGCTGAACAGGATCAGCCCGGGCATGAAGGCCAGGATGACGTTGCCCATTCCTCGAACGTCGTCGAATCCGGAGTCGATGAAGACCCGGGCGAAGGGATAGGCGACAACCGACAGGGCCACCGCGGCGAAGACGATGAGCAGGCCGATGCTGCGCAACGACGCGGAGAGATCCTGGCGCATGCCGGCGAGGTCCCCGCGACTGGCGTGACCGCTCAACTGGGTGAAGTAGGCGGTCGCGATCGAGACGGCGATCACCGAATGCGGCAGCATGAAGATGAGCCACGAGTTCTGCAGGACGAATAGCGAGGCGTTGTCCCCCGATGCGATCGAGGCCACGCGACTTTGCACGATACCGGCGAGTTGCGTGATCAGGATCATGCCGAAGAGCCAGCCGGCGGCGCGCCCCGTTGCACCGAGTCCGACGCCGCGCCAACGGAAGTCCGGCCGGTATGTGAGGCCCGCACGGCGCCAGAAGAGGAACAGTACGAGCGCCTGGGCAGCTACTCCGAGCGTAGTCGTGGCCCCGAGAAGGACGATCCTCGAGGTATCCCAGGTCTCCACGGTCTGGTTCTCTGCGGATGCACCGAACAGCAGCATGAAGACGATGAGGCCGGCGATCGCCACAATGTTGTTGAGCACCGGTGCCCAGGTGAACGGACCGAAGATCTTGCGGGCGTTGAGCACTTCGCTGAGCAGGCTGTAGAGCGCGTAGAAGAAGATCTGTGGGAGGCACCAATACGCGAACGCTGTCGCGAGCGTGAAGGCGGCAGGGGAGAACCCGTGACCCGAATGTGACGAGGATTGCGCGTAAACGCTCACCAGGAATGGTGCGGCGAGAGTCGCGATCACCGCGACAATTGCGAAAATCACGATTCCGAGGGTCACCACCCGGTTGATGTATTGCTGCCCGCCATCGGCGTGCGCGGCCGCCTTCACGATCTGGGGAACCAGCACCGCGCTGAGGACGCCGCCAGCGATCAGCGCATAGATGTTGTTGGGCAGTTGGTTTCCGACGGCGAAAGCGTCGCCTGCGGCGAAACCACCTATCGCCGTGGTCAGCACCGCTGCGCGCACGAACCCCAGGATCCGCGAGACCACAGTGCCGGCGGCGAGGATCGCACTGGCGCGGCCCATCCCCTGCGAAGGCTCCGCGACCTCGGATGCCTCGGTCACCTGTCGGGTGATTCGGTCGGAAGTGCCGTTTCGGCGGGTGCGTCATCCGCCGGGTCCTCGGAATGAGCCTCGTTAGCCGGGACTTCGGAAACACTCTCGTCATCCGCGGCCGTCTCGTCATCCGAAGCGACTTCGCCCTCTGCGCGGGCTTTCTTCGCCCTACGCCGCTTGGCGATATTGCGGTAGATGCCGAAGCCGAAGACGCCGACGATGAGTAGGGCGATGATTGCGGTCAGGGCGGTCTCCCACTGCGCGCGCACCTCCACTTTGATGAAAGCCGGGGTGCCGATCGGAACGGCAGACGCGCTGCTGAGCGACGCGCGTACCGTGACATCGCCATTGGCCAGAGCCTTCGACGGCACGGAGGCCTTTGCCTGCGAGTTCGCCTCGATCGTGAGCTCCACCGGCGCCGTGGAGATGTCGAGGATGCCGCTTGGCGATCGCACGGCCACGTTCACCTTCACGGGATAGTCGAGGGTATTGCTCACGGTGATGCGCAGCGGGCTGGAACTCGACGGGAGGAATTGGAACCCCGTCTCGGCGATCTTCACCGACTTGGTGAGCTCTGTGGACCGCGTCAGGTATTTCGTCGCTGCTGCCTGCCAGTCCGGATTGCTCACCCAGGAATTGGCCAGCAGCGCGAGAAGACTCTGTCGGCGCTCCACCGTAAGGTTCCGAGGATCGACGAGCACAGACGCGAAGGATCCGACGCTGGTCTCTGCAGCGAACATCGCGGCCGTGCTGACCACACGGTCGGCGGCCTCCGGCTGTGCGGTGATGGTCGCGGTCGCCGGGCTGGCGGCGGCCGCGGTCGTGAGATCGCTGAGCGGTGCCGGCCCGACCCAGGACAGCGCGAACAGTGCCTTCACGGTGTCGAAGAGAAAGAACTGGTCGCCGGGGTTGGTTCTGTCCAGTGTTGCCAGGATGGTGCGCGCGTCGGTCGGTCGCTCTGCGCTCACCACGGCGAGGGTGGCGGTGAGCTTGGCCATGGCGATGCGCCATTCCGCCTGGTTCGAGGCCTCGGTCGCTGCCCGGAAGAGGGCGGACACTGCGCTGTCGGAGACGACCGTCGCGTCATCCCCAATCCTGGCTGCTCCCGTCGGCGTGTAGTCGAGGTCGCCGAACGACAGGTTGGTCGAGGACAGGATCGTTGTGGTGAGACCATTCGCTGCGAAGTTGTCGAGGTCGGGGCCAACGACCGTGCCGTCGGATGGCCAGGCGATGCCCGTGAGCGTGTACGCCCAATCCGTCACGTTCTGCGGCGTCGGAACCGTCGGAACCGTCGGTGCTCCGGTAGCGGAGGGTGTCGGCGTGTTCGGCGGTGTTCCGGTGCTGGGTGTCGGCACGACAGTCGCGTTCGGAAAGAGTTTCGGGTCGATGATGAAATCGGGAACTGGCGGGCTCTTCAAGCCGGCCTGGCTCGCGACGGCGAGATCCGAATCCGCGTAGCTGAGCGCGAAGGTCTCGTTAGCGACCGCGTCGAGGCGCAGCAGCCACTGCCTGGCCGATTCCGGAGCACTGGTGCCGAGGATGGCGATCGAGGCGATGATGCGCGGGTCGATGCCGATGGCGATGTTCGGGTCCGTGATGGCGAAGTCGAGCTCTCTGGTGAGCAGTCCGCCGGCTCCGGTGTAGCTGGCCAGCTGGTCGGACGGGATGAGTCCCTCAGTGCCTGCAGGCACGCTCAACGGCAGGGCCATGGCCAGCCGCGTTTGCGGTGTGACCCCTCCCGGATACCAGACGAGGCTGCTGCGACCCTGCCCAACCTCGGTGTCGCCGGCCGTGACGCGAACGGCGAGGGTGTGGGCTCCCCAGTCGGCCGGAAGCGCAATCGCCGCGGCCGGCACGGTGACCCGCAGCGGGATGTTGCTCCGACCGGCCGGAATCTCAGGGGTCGGCACGTCGATCAGCTTGGTTCCGAGCTCGTCATTCGCCGAGGTCGTCTCCGGGTTCAGCCAGCCGGACAGTTCCGAGCGCGACTTCACTATCGACTGGGTCACATAGACGGAGGCCGTGCCCGCGGGAATCGAGACGGTGGTCGGATTGCTGAGCGTTCCATCGAGCACCAGGTCTTGCCCGGGTGACAGCACGCCGGAATTCTGGGGGGCGAACGCCACCGTGGCGGCCGGGGCATCCGCCGCTTGTGCTGCAGAGGGCAGCACGACGGCTCCGATGGCCATGGCCAGCGCAATCAGGGATGTGAGGAGTCTCATAGGCAGGTGGCGGCCGGTAATCTACCTCGGCCGCTCCAAGTGATTCTAGGGTCTTGAGTCTCCGCAACCCCTGAGGTGGTGCCGCCCGCCCGCCGCTAGTGTTGGGGCCATGGAAAGCGTCGGTTCGGCAATTCAGCGACTGTCAGACCTGGCTGCCGCACCACATATCTCCCGGTTGTCCTCGGCGTTCAGCGCGGCCGGCTTCGAACTCGCCCTGGTCGGTGGACCGGTGCGCGACGCCTTTCTCGGACGCACGCTCAGCGACCTCGATTTCACGACGAACGCGCTCCCCGACGAAATTCTTGCCATGGTCACGCCAATCTCCGACGCTCACTGGGACATCGGTCGGGCATTCGGAACCATCGGCGCGCGCATCGACGGGCACACCGTCGAGATCACGACCTACCGCTCCGACGCCTACGACGGCGAGACGCGCAAACCTGTCGTCGAGTTCGGCGACACTCTCGAGGGTGATCTGGTGCGTCGCGACTTCACCGTCAACGCGATGGCCCTCCGCCTTCCGGAGCAGGTGCTCGTGGACCCCTCAGGGGGAGTGGAAGACCTCGTCGCCCGCCGCCTGACCACGCCGGGCGCGCCGGAGGTCTCATTCGGCGACGATCCGCTGCGGATGATGCGAGCCGCCCGTTTCACCTCGCAGCTCGGTTTCACGGTGGCCGGGCCGACCGCCGCGGCCATGCACGCCCTCGCCGACCGCATCTCGATCATCTCGGTGGAGCGGGTGAGAGACGAACTCGGCAAACTCTTGAAGAGCACCGCTCCCCGCGCGGGCCTCCAGCTGCTCGTCGACAGTCGCATCGCGGCGATCGTGCTGCCTGAGCTCCCTGCGCTGAAACTGCAGATCGACGAGCACTTCCACCACAAGGACGTGTACGAGCACAGCCTGACCGTGCTCGACCAGGCCATCGAGTTGGAGGAGTTGCGGCATCCGGGTGAGGCACCAGACCTGGTCCTCCGCCTGGCTGCCCTGCTGCACGATATCGGCAAGCCGGCCACCAAGCGCACGGAGCCCGGCGGCGTCGTCACCTTCCACCATCACGACGTGGTCGGTGCGAAGCTGGCACGAAAACGCCTGAAAGAGCTGCGCTACGACAATGACACGGTGGCCGATGTGTCACGGCTGATCGAGTTGCACCTGCGGTTCTTCGGCTACACCGAGGGCGCGTGGACGGATTCCGCCGTGCGCCGCTACGTGCGCGATGCCGGCCCGCTCCTCGCGAGGTTACACATCCTCACCCGCGCCGATGTGACCACCCGCAACCGCCGCAAGGCCGACGGGCTCGGCTTCGCCTACGACGACCTCGAGCACCGCATCGTGGCGCTCAGCGAAGAGGAAGAGCTCGCGGCCATCCGTCCCGACCTCGATGGCGAGCAGATCATGGCGATCCTGGGGCTGAAGCCCGGGCGCGAGGTGGGCGAGGCTTACCGTTTCCTGCTCGAACTGCGACTTGACGAGGGCCAGCTCGGAACGGATGTCGCGACCGAGCGCCTGCGCGCCTGGTGGGCAACCCGACCGCAATAGCCGCGCCGTTGTGTTATCAGCGCGGTGGTTACAACACCCGCGCGCATAACAAAAGTCAGCGCGCGGGGGCGTCAGCCGTGGTCGCGGATGTACTGCTCCAGCAGCTCCCGGGCAACGGGGTCCGGATATTGTTGCGCCGGGCTCTTCATGAAGTAGGCGGACGCCGCCTCCACCGGTCCGCCGAGGCCCGCGTCGAGTGCGATCTTGGCCGCCCGGATCGCGTCGATCACGACGCCGGCGGAGTTGGGCGAATCCCAGACCTCGAGCTTGTACTCCAGCGAGGTGGGCGCGTTGCCGAAACCGTGCCCCTCGAGCCGCACGAAGGCGAGCTTGCGGTCGTCGAGCCACGGGATGTGGTCGCTCGGCCCGATGTGCACGTCGCGCGAGTTGAGTTGCGCGTCGATGTTGCTCGTCACCGACTGCGTCTTCGAGATCTTCTTCGACTCGAGGCGGCGGCGCTCCAGCATGTTCTTGAAATCCATGTTGCCGCCGACATTGAGCTGGTAGGTACGGTCGAGCACGAGTCCGCGTTCCTCGAAGAGCCTGGCAAGAACGCGGTGGGTGATGGTGGCGCCGAGTTGGCTCTTGATGTCATCGCCGACGATCGGCAGACCGGCATCCACGAATTTCTGGGCCCAGATCGGGTCGCTGGCGATGAAGACCGGCAGTGCGTTGACGAAAGCGACGCCGGCGTCGAGTGCCGCCTGGGCGTAGAACTTCGCGCCCCCCTCCGAGCCGACCGGAAGGTAGCAGACCAGCACCTCCGCGCCGGAGTCGTGAAGCACTTGCGCCACATCGACATCGGGCGCATCCGATTCACTGATCGTGTCGCGGTAATACTCGCCGAGGCCGTCGAGGGTCGGTCCGCGTTGCACAGTGATGCCGGATGCCGCGACTTCCGCGAAGCGCAGCGTGTTGTTCTCGCTCTGCCACATGGCATCCGCGAGGTCGAGTCCGACCTTCGCCGCATCGACGTCGAAGGCCGCCACGAAGGAGATGTCGCGGATCGAGTACCCGCCGAAACGGGTGTGCATGAGGCCCGGAACCACATCAGTGTCATCGACATCACGATAGAACGTGACCCCCTGGACGAGTGCGTTGGCACAGTTTCCGACACCGGCAATGGCGACCTTGAGGGTCATTCGTGTAGAGCTCCTTGATAGATACGGCGGTAACTGACTACACTAGGCAGGTTGTCCAAGGCCATTCGGTCTGGCGACGATGCCAAAACCCTCCTGTCACAGATCGTCTGTGGCCGTTCTAGTCCAGAGGAGGTGGGTTAGTTATGCATCAGTACGAACTAATGGTAATTCTCGATCCAGAGATCGATGAGCGAACCGTTGCCCCGTCACTCGATAAGTTCCTCAACGTCATTCGCAATGACGGTGGAACCATCGACAAGGTCGACATCTGGGGTCGTCGTCGCCTTGCCTATGAGATCAACAAGAAGTCGGAAGGCATCTACGCGGTCGTCGCATTGACGGCCAACCCCGACTCGACAGTCGAGCTCGACCGCCAGCTGAAGCTCAGCGAGGCAGTCATGCGCACCAAGGTGCTCCGCGCAGAAGAGGCGATCGCCCAGGTCGCAGAGGCGGCGAAGCTCTCCGCAGAGAAGGCCGCGCGCAAGGCAGCCGCTCCCGCGAAGGCCGGCACCGCAGCGAAGGTCGCGGATGTGGCGGCAGCTCCTGCGGCTGCAGCCCCCGCACCGGCAGCTCCGGCACCGGCAGCTCCCGCAGCCGAGGACGCAACCGCCGAGGCTCCCGCAGCCAACGCGGCAACCGCCGAGACCCCCGCTGGTAACTGAGCCATGGCCGGCGAAACCGTAATCACCGTGGTGGGCAACCTCACGAGCGACCCGGAACTGCGTTACACGCAGAACGGGCTGGCGGTTGCCAACTTCACCATCGCATCCACTCCGCGCAGCTTCGACAGGGCAAGCAACGACTGGAAAGACGGAGAGGCGCTGTTCCTGCGCGCGAGCGTATGGCGCGAGTTCGCTGAGCACGTCGCTGGATCCCTCACCAAGGGTTCGAGGGTCGTAGCAACGGGTCGCCTCAAGCAGCGGTCGTACGAGACCAAAGAGGGCGAGAAGCGCACCAGCATCGAGCTCGAGGTCGACGAGATCGGTCCGAGCCTTCGCTATGCGACGGCCCAGGTCACCCGCACCTCCTCCTCCCGTGAGGGTGGACAGGGCGGTGGCGGCGGACAGGTTGCAGACGAGCCGTGGGCAGCATCCGCTCCCGCTGCGGAGTCGGCGAACGGCGACGTGTGGAACACCCCGGGTAGCTACAACGACGAGACGCCTTTCTAGGCTGCTCGCCCCCAAATACAACTTCTTCTTCAGAAAGCAGGAAACCATGGCTGGAAAGAGCAGCGGCGATCGCCGCAAGCCCCTCCGCACTCTCAAGGGTGGCAAGAACGCCGCCCCCGCGAAGTCCATTCGCGTCGGTGTCATCGACTACAAGGACGTTGCAACCCTCCGCAAGTTCATCTCGGAGCGTGGAAAGATCCGCGCCCGCCGCATCACCGGTGTCTCCGTGCAGGAGCAGCGCCTCATCGCCCGCGCCGTCAAGAACGCGCGTGAGATGGCACTGCTTCCCTACGCCGGCTCAGGCCGTTAAGGAGCCATCACATGTCTAAGTTGATCCTCACGCACGAGGTCACCGGCCTCGGTGCCCCCGGAGACGTCGTCGACGTCAAGAACGGCTACGGCCGCAACTATCTCATCCCTCAGGGCTTCGCTGTTGCGTGGACCCGCGGTGGAGAGAAGCAGGTCGAATCGATCAAGGCCGCCCGCGTCGCACGCGAGCACGCCACGATCGAGGAAGCACAGGACCTCAAGGCCAAGCTCGAGGCCACGACGGTCAAGCTGACCGTCAAGGCCGGCGAGGGCGGGCGCCTCTTCGGTTCTGTCAAGACGACGGATGTCGCTGACGCGGTCTCCGCCGCTGGCCTCGGCAGTGTCGACAAACGCAAGATCGAGATCTCGACCCCGATCAAAGCGACCGGCCAACATGAGGCGACAGTTCGCCTGCGTGACGACCTGGTCGCGACGATCACCATCCAGGTGGTCGCTGCGAAGTAGCGTTTTTTGTCAGGGGGCTAGCAGTCGACAAGGGTCGGCCGCCAGCCCCCTTTTTCACGCTTTTTCGAGACGACGCAGTCTTGTTTGTACACAGTTGAGGGATTCCGGCACCAACCCTCAACCGCAACTGTAAACATGTTTCTACACACAGGGTGAAGTCGTAAAAAATGCTGGTCAACCTCATCTCAACGGCTAGAATTCTTTAGTTACTAACAGATAAGTCCACAGGTTGCTCACACGGCTACCGGCGTTTCGCCCCTTTTACCCACAGGTTTATCCACAGGGGTGGTTGGCGGCTCCCGTCACGCCTTCCTAAGGTGTAGCAGTGCGTCACCGGGGAACAGGAACCGGTAACCGACGACAGGGGTGGAGTGTCGGTCGCAGGGGGTACAACTGCGTCACGAGAGACTTTTTCTGTGCGGCATCCGCCGATGTCTCGTGGGTCTCGATGTTTGTGAATCAGATGTTTCGTGAGTCAGATGTTTCGTGAGTATGGCCAGAAGTTCTGAAGGAGCTGGAAGATGTCGATCGCCCACCTGGGACTTGCGACAGACCAGCGACACTCCGAGCGCACTCCCCCGCACGACCTGCTCGCAGAGCAGAGCGCGATCGGCGGCATGCTCCTCAGCAAGGATGCCGTGGCCGACGTCATCGAGTCGGTGCGTGCCGTCGACTTCTACATGCCGAAGCATGAGATCATCTTCGACGCGATCCTCTCGCTCTACGCGCACGGCGAACCGACCGATGTCATCGCGGTCACCGACGAACTGACCAAGACGGGCGAACTGACCCGCGCCGGTGGCGCGGAATACCTGCACACGCTGACCAGCCTCGTGCCGACCGCCGCGAACGCGGGCTTCTACTCCACGATCGTCGCCGAGAAGGCCGTACTGCGTCGCCTGGTCGAGGCCGGCACCCGGATCGTGCAGATGGGTTACGCCAGCGAGGGCGAGGTCGTCGACCTGGTCAACAACGCCCAGGCCGAGATCTATGGCGTCACCGGCGGTGTCGAGGCCGAGGACTTCATCCCGCTCACCGTCGCGGTCACCACGGCCATCGACGAGATCGAGGCGGCGAAGGGTCGCGACGGATCGATGACCGGAGTCCCGACCGGGTTCGCCGAGCTCGACGAGCTGACGAATGGCCTGCACGGTGGGCAGCTGATCATCGTGGCGGCACGTCCGGCACTCGGAAAGTCGACGCTCGCGCTGGACTTCGCGCGCGCGGCATCCATCAAGCACGACATGCCGTCGATCTTCTTCTCGCTGGAAATGGGGCGCTCCGAGATCGCGATGCGCCTGCTGTCGGCCGAGGCATCCGTCCCACTGCAGAACATGCGCAAGGGCACCGTCGACACCCGCGACTGGACGACGATCGCGTCGACAAGGGGCCGCATCAACGACGCACCGCTCTACATCGACGACAGCCCCAACATGACTCTGGTAGAGATCCGGGCGAAGTGCCGCAGGCTCAAGCAGAAGGTTGGGCTGAAGATGGTGATCATCGACTACCTGCAGTTGATGACCTCCGGCAAGCGCGTCGAATCCCGCCAGCAGGAAGTGAGCGAGTTCTCCCGTGCGCTCAAGCTGATGGCCAAGGAGCTTCAGGTTCCCGTGATCGCCCTCTCCCAGCTCAACCGTGGACCTGAACAGCGCTCGGACAAGATGCCGGCCCTCTCCGACCTTCGTGAGTCCGGGTCGCTCGAGCAGGACGCAGACATGGTGATCCTGCTGCACCGTGAGAGCGCCTACGAGAAAGACAACCCGCGCGCCGGCGAGGCCGACCTCATTGTGGCTAAACACCGTAACGGTCCGACCCGCACGGTGACCGTGGCGTTCCAAGGACACTTCTCCCGCTTCCAGGACATGGCTGCCGGCTGATCGAGGCGCAGGTGGAGGGCGGAACCTCCCAGCGACGGCAGCGTAAACTGGCCTGCGTTGCTGAGTCGAGAAAGAGGTCCCGTGGCTGCCACGCAGGACAACGCCGCGCAACGAGCGGCCTACTGGCCGGTGCCGATTGCACGGGCTATCCCGGCAGCGGCGCTTGCGCTGGTGATCACGTTCTCCGCCGACCACTCCGCACAGTTCGGGCTGGTCTCCTTCGGTGTCTTCGGCATCGTCAGCGGCATCGTCGTCGGTCTGATGGCCTTCCTGCGACTCGGCGAATCGCCGGTGCGCTCGTACCTGATCGCGCAGGGAGCGATCACTGTGGCGGCCGGCATCCTCGCACTCGCCTTCAATGACGGAGGAGTTCGTGGGCTGTTCTTCACACTCACCGCCTTCGCCGCGATCACCGGCTTCCTTGAGCTGTACAGCGGGCTCCGCAGTCGACGCCGGTTCGTGGCATCCGGTGACTGGGTCGGAGTCGGCGTATTCACCGCGGTGGCCGCCCTCGTCTTCCTGCTGATACCGCCGGGGTTCCGCCAGGGCTTCACCGGGCCTGATGGCGTGCATCGGGTGCTTGACGCGTCCGTCGTGGTAGTCGGACTGCTCGGCGCCTATGCGGCGATCATCGCCGTCTACCTGCTCATCGCCGGTCTCTCGGCCAAGTGGGGCACCCAGACCGCACCGGCAGCGACATCCGCCGACGCAGCAAAACACGAGGAGACCAAGGCGTGACAACCCCCAGCCGCCAGGATCGCCTGCGCCCACTCGAATTCATCGTGCTCTCGGCGGTTATCGCCGTGTTCATCGGTCTTGTAGTTCTGCTGACCACGCGGGAGCCGATGCTGGCGCTGATCTTCTTCGGAATCGCGTTCATCGTGTCGCTGGTCGCAATCGCGATGTTCTCGCTGGCGATCAAACCGGGGGATGCCGAGAAGACCGACCTCGACGAGCAGGACAACGAGGGACGCGACCACTAGTCGGACGCCCAGAGTCGCAGCTGAGCCCCCAGAGATCTTGTGAGCGCTGTCGAATCGGCGTTCCGCTGTTGCGAAAACGGCAGCGGAACGCCGAAACGGCAGCGGACAGATAGGAGCCGGACAGTGGGAGCCGGATGTCGGCGTTACTCCGCCGCGTAGTCCACGAGTTGGCTGGCGAGACCGATATAGCCGGCCGGTGTCAGCGCCACCAGGCGTGCCTTCGCCTCGTCGCCGATATCCAGCGCTTGCACGAAGGCCACGAGTTCCGCCTGGTCGACGCGCTTGCCCCTGGTGAGCTCCTTGAGCATGGCGTAGGGATCAGCGATCGAGCTGCGACCGGCGGTGACCTCGGCCCGGATGACCGTCTGGATGGCCTCGCCGAGCACCTCCCAGTTACCGTCGAGGTCCTCGTCGAGCCGCACGGGGTTCACGGCGATCTCGCCGAGGCCGCGCAGGATGTTGTCGAGAGCGAGCACGGAGTGACCGAGAGCGACGCCCACATTGCGCTGTGTCGTGGAGTCGGTGAGATCGCGTTGCAGCCGTGAGGTGACGAGGGTGGCCGCGAGCGAGTCGAGCAGGGCGCTGGAGAGTTCCAGGTTCGCCTCAGCGTTCTCGAAACGGATCGGGTTGATCTTGTGTGGCATCGTCGAGGAGCCGGTGGCTCCGGCCTGCGGGATCTGGCTGAAGTAGCCCATGGAGATGTAGGTCCAGATGTCCGTCGCCAGGTTGTGCAGCACACGATTGGCGTGGCTGACGCGCTGATAGAGCTCCGCCTGCCAGTCGTGCGGCTCGATCTGGGTGGTGAGCGGATTCCAGCTCAGTCCGAGCGAGGTCACGAACTCCCGCGAGATGGCCGGCCAGTCCCTGGTCGGGTCGGCCGCGACGTGAGCCGCGAAGGTGCCGGTCGCGCCACTGAACTTGCCCAGGTACTCCGTCGCCTCGATCTGGGCGATGATGCGGCGCAGGCGCCCAACGAACACCGCGAACTCCTTGCCGACGGTGGTGGGGGTCGCAGGCTGGCCGTGCGTGTGGGCGAGCATTGCGGCGTCGCGATGCGCGATGGAACGTTCGTAGAGGGCGTCGATCACGGCATGCACCTTCGGCAGCCAGACGTTTCGTACCGCGGCGCTGATGGTGAGCGCGTAGGAGAGGTTGTTCACGTCTTCACTCGTCGCGGCGAAGTGGGTGAGCTCTGCGACATCCGTGAGTCCGAGTTGTGCGAGACGTGCGCGCACGTAGTACTCGACGGCCTTCACGTCGTGGCGGGTGGTCGCCTCGAGGACGGCGAGTTCGTCGATGTCGGCCTGCCCGAAGTCGGCGACCAGCTGGCGCAGGGCACGAGCCTGCTCGGGGTCGAACCGCTTCGAGCCGAAGAACTCGTTGTCGGTGAGATAAATCAACCACTCCACCTCCACGTGCACCCTGGCGCGGTTGAGGCCAGCCTCTGAGAGATGCTCGCCGAGTTCGACGACGGCGGCCCTGTAGCGGCCGTCGAGCGGACTCAGTGGTTGTTCTGGCAGTGGGCTCACGAGACTCCCCGTCGGATTCCTGGCTCAATTTGGCGGAAGAGCGCCGCGCTGGACTTTTCGATCATCCCGAGGACGCTGCCGAACATGGCGGCGTCGGAGTAGTACGGGTCAGGAACATCGACCTGGGCTGCCTGGTCGCTGTCGAAGCTGAGGAGCATCTGCACCTTGCCACGATCCTGTTCCGTGTTGGCCCAGGCCCGCAGGATGCGTTCCTGGCTGCGGTCGAAGACGACCACCAGGTCGAGGTTGTCGAACCAGTCGGGATCGAACTGTTTCGCCCTGTGCCGTGAGCCATCGTATCCGCGGGCGGAGAGGGCCGCGATGGTGCGTGCGTCGGAATGCTCGCCGACGTGCCAGTCGCCGGTTCCCGCGGAGATAACGGTGACCGCTCCCTCGTAGCCGGCCTTCTTCACCTGGTCACGAAAGACGACCTCCGCCATCGGCGAGCGGCAGATGTTGCCCGTGCACACGAAGCAGATTCTGAAGAGCGCCGACTCATCGAGTGTGCGGTCGAAGCTCATGCCTCCATTGTCGCGCAGATTGCGTCGTCTGCTCCTGCACAGGATGTGAGCGTGCGAGCGGGTTCTCTGTTCTGTTGTACCTCGCGCATCCGGTCTCTTGGTTGGCGCAGGATGGCCGCATCGAAGGGAGAACGAATGTCGGATGTCGTGGATGTCTCGGCCGAGCAGGTTCGAGTGCGAGCAGCGCTCGAGCGGCAGTTGCAGGCACTGGAATCGCTGGTGGACCGGTTCGAGGAGGCGCTCATGGGCATCCCGCACGCCGCGCACAGCGAGATCTGGCGTGGAGAGGCCCACCGTCTCTATGTCGCCGCTGTCGAGTCGCTCGGGCGGGATCTCGCGAGCGCCGACATGCTGATCCGAAGTGCTGTCTCCCATACCCGCAGAGCGGTGAGCGTGATGGCCGATCGTGTCGGGTGACATCGTCGTCAGCGGTGGCGGTTCGAGCGCCGTCGCCACGGAGGAACTGTTCGTGCAGGCCCAGCAACTCGACGCGCTGCACGCCCGGCTGGTGGACTGCCTTGCTCAACTCGCCGTGATCGACAGGGTCGTGGCGTCCGCAACCCTGCGGGCGAACGCGCCGGCGAGCGCCATCGCTGCCGAGGAAGACATGGATGACGCGTCCCTGGTTATTTCGAGGGCGGCACCCCGCGCCGCTCAGCTGAGGTTGGCGCTCGAACAGTCGGCAGAGGCTTACGGTTTCGTCGAACGCTCAGCCACCCGGCTCACGCAGGAGCTTGCGGCGAGGTTCGGCTGGCTCTTCGGCATGATGCTGCCGAGCATCGCACTCTCCCTACTGCCGGCCATCGTCGGGGTGGCGGGTGGCGTAGCCGTCGGGCTCGCGCTCATGCCTGAGCAGTCGCGTAAGGCACTGTTCGCTGGCCTCCCGGAATGGTTCCGCAAGAACAGCACGGCTCTCAGCGATCCGCGCACGGTGCAGCTCGTGCGTCTGCTGGTGATGAGCGTCGACGACATCGGTGGTGGAGTGTTGCATCTGCCGCCCGATGTGGTCCACGCCCTCGGCGATGAGGGCCTCGGCATTTTCGGGGTCACGTCGTCCTCGGCCATCGTGGTCGGCGTCGGCGGCATGACAGGGGCGCTCGCCGAAACGCCGGTGACCGTGCAGAGGTCTGGCACGACGATCACGACGGCACCGCTGACCTTCGAGGAGCGGGCCGCGCGATTGCCGCGAGGCGCCGCGCAGGTGCGCATCGACAGGTACCAGCAGGCCGACGGGTCCAACCGGTACGAGGTCTACGTCAGCGGCACCAGGGATTTCTCGCTTGTGCCGGGCGATCAGCCGTGGGACATGACCAGCAACATGAACTCGATGGCCGGTGGGGAGTCGGGTTCCTATCGGGCGGTGGCGGAGGCGATGCGCATGGAGGGCATCGACGCCGACTCACCGGTCGTCTTCAACGGTCATTCCCAGGGCGGCCTGATCGCGGCGCAGCTCGCCGGTTCCGGCGACTACAACACGAAGGGCGTTTTCACGCTCGGGGCACCGGCGGCGCAGATCGAGATTCCCTCCGACGTGCCGTGGGTGGCCGTGGAACATACCGACGATCTCGTGCCCGCGCTTGCGGGCAACTGGCAGGGGTCGGATCCGGTGCTGGTGCGTCGCGAAGTGTTCGCGGATCGACCGGTGTCGACCGGTGTCGTCTTCCCCGCGCATCAGATCGGTCCGTACCTGGAGACGGCGCGGCTGATCGACGGATCCGAGGAGGAGCGACTGGTGCGCTCTGGCCGTGAATTCGCCGAGTTCGGCGGTCAATCGACCACCGTCGAGTCCACCCTGTATAGCGCAGAACGCGCGGACCGGCCGTGACGACGACCGGCCGTGATGACTACCGGCCGCCGCGCCCCACCAGCGGACGGATGATGATGCCGATGAGCCAGCTGATCAGGGCCAGCACGAGGGCGCCGAGCACACCCCACCAGAAACCGTCGACCACCAGACCGAAACCGAGAAGCGAGGTGATCCAACTCACCAGGAGAAGCAGCAGCGCGTTCACCACGAGAGCGAGGAGACCGAGTGTGAGCACATAGAGAGGGAAGGCGACGATTCGGATGAAGTTGCCGATCACCCCGTTGACGATGCCGAAGATCAGGGCGACCAGCAGGTAGGTGAGTACCCAGGCCAGGGTGTCCTGGTTGCCGAAGGGTACCACGCGTACCCCCGCGACGATGAGAGTGGTCAGCCACAGGGCCACGGCATTGATGATCAGGCGCACTAGAAATCTCGACATGCCACAACTATGCCCGTGCCGCGGTCGCGTGTGCAATCGTTCTGGGCGCGCCTAGGCTTGAGGGGTGACCATTCCCGAGACGCCTCCCGTCAAGCTGCGGCCCGAGATCGTGGCGTTGGCCGCCTATCGCCAGGGCAAGCCGGCTGCCGAGGACGCGTTCAAACTGTCCTCCAACGAGAACCCCTTCGAGCCCATTCCGGCGGTCATTGCAGCCCTCGCCGAATCCTCTGGAGTAAACCGCTATCCGGGCGCCGGGATGGAACTACGAGCTGCGATCGCGGGGCGTTTCGGCGTGAGCGTGGCCGAGGTGCATCTCGGGGCGGGTTCCGTTTCCATTCTTTCCCAGCTGATCCAGGCTGCCGCGGGTCCCGGCGACGAAGTGCTCTACCCCTGGCGGTCCTTCGAGGCCTATCCAGGGCTTGTCTCGGTATCGGGAGCCACCAGCATCCAGGTGCCGAATACGCCGGATGAACGGCACGACCTCGATGCGATGGCTGCGGGGATCACCGAGCGCACCCGCGTCATCATCGTCTGCACCCCGAACAACCCCACGAGCACCATCGTCACGGCCGACGAGTTCGCCCGGTTCATGACCGTCGTGCCGCAGGATGTGCTCGTCGTACTCGACGAGGCCTACGTCGAATTCGTGACCGACGAGACCGCTGTCGATGGTGCGATGCTGCACGGGCGGTACCAGAACCTCGTCGTGCTGCGCACCTTCTCGAAGGCTTACGGGCTTGCGGGGCTGCGGATCGGGTACGCGGTCGGGCCAGAGTACATCCTCGATGCGGCGCGCAGCACATCCATCCCGCTCTCCGTCACCCAACCGGCGATGCAGGCGGCGCTGGTGTCCCTCGAGCATGAGGAGGAGCTCTTCGAGCGGGTCTCCCGCATCGCGGCGCTTCGCGACCAGGTCTGGCTCGCGCTCACCGATCAGGGCTGGTCAGTGCCGAAGCCGCAGGGCAACTTCGTCTGGCTTGCCACCGGCGACTACACCCAGGAGGCGACTGAGGTGTTCGCCCGAAACGGAATCGTGGTGCGCCCGCTGTCTCCGGAGGGCATCCGTGTGTCGATTGGGGAGGCGCAGTCTGTGGACAAACTCCTAAGAGCTTCCGCAGAGGTTGTCGCCAACCTACCAAGTACCCTCTGCAAGGCCACGTTAGATTAGAACCTCGGTGTCGCTTGGGCGGCGCCGCATCGAACTACCGGATGCCGGCCCATCGGGCCCAGGGCACAGACAGGACTGCGAGGTCACCGTGGCAGGAACCGCCGAGGTAGAACCCACACAGACGGTGCAACTTCTCTCCGCCGACGGCGTTCTGCAGACGGATGACACGGCCGCAGAGTATCTCCCCTACATAGACGCACTGGCCGATGACGACCTGCGCCAGTTTCACCGCGACATGGTCATCACCCGCCGGTTCGACCTCGAGGCGACGAACCTGCAGCGCCAGGGGCAACTCGCCCTCTGGCCGCCGAGCCACGGCCAGGAGGCCGCCCAGGTCGGATCCGGCCGTGCGACCCGCGCGCAGGACCACATCTTCCCGTCCTACCGCGAGCACTCGGTCGGGTTGGTCCGTGGACTCGACGTGCTCGACATCATCGGCCTGATGCGCGGCGTGTCGAACGGCGGCTGGAACCCGGCGACGAACAACAACTTCCACCTCTATACGCTGGTGCTCGGCTCGCAGGCACTGCACGCCACCGGCTACGCGATGGGCATCAACTTCGACGGCATGACGGCCACCGGCAATCCCGAGACCGATGAGGCCGTGATCGTCTACTTCGGTGACGGCGCGACCAGTCAGGGCGATGTCAGCGAGGCTTTCGTCTTCGCGGCCAGCTTCCAAACCCCGCAGGTGTTCTTCCTGCAGAACAATCACTGGGCGATCTCAGTGCCGGTGAGCGTTCAGTCCCGCATTCCGCTCTACCTGCGATCGCAGGGCTTCGGCATCCCCAGCGTGCAGATCGACGGCAATGATGTGCTCGCCAGCTACGCCGTCACGCGCAAGAATCTCGAAGAGACCCGTTCTGGCGGAGGCCCACGAATGATCGAGGCCCTCACCTATCGCATCGGCGCTCACACGACCAGTGACGACCCGACAAAGTACCGTGGCGACGTGGAACTGCAGGGCTGGATCGCCCGCGACCCGATCGAGCGCTTCGAGGCGTTCCTGCGCAGCAAAGGCGAGGGTGACGGTTTCTTCGCCGAGGTCGCGACCGAGGCCCAGGATTTCTCTGCCGATCTTCGTCGGCGCACCCTCGAAATGGCACCGCCATCCGCGGAGAAGCTGTTCAACCATGTCTACTCCGAGCCGCATCCGGTGATAGATGCCCAGAAGCAGTGGCTCGCCGACTACGAGGCGTCATTCGGAGGTAACGCGTGAGCATCGAAACGGCGGATGTCGAGGCCGCCCCAATGCCGACCGAGACCCAGGATCTTCCCCTCGGCAAGGCCCTCAATGCCGGCTTGCGCAAGGCCCTCGGCGAGAACGACAAAGTGCTCATCATGGGTGAGGACATCGGTCCGCTGGGCGGCGTCTTCCGGGTGACGGAGGGCCTCCAGGCCGAGTTCGGCACCAAGCGGGTCTTCGACACCCCGCTCGCCGAGTCCGGGATCGTCGGCACCGCGATCGGTCTCGCCCTCCGCGGCTACCGGCCGGTCTGCGAGATCCAGTTCGACGGATTCATCTTCCCCGCCTTCGACCAGATCACCACCCAACTGGCCAAGCTCACCAGTCGTCACGAGGGCCAGGTCAGCATGCCCGTGGTTATCCGCGTGCCTTACGGCGGACACATCGGCGCTGTCGAACACCACCAGGAAAGCCCTGAAGCGTACTTCGCCCACACACCGGGACTCCGCGTGGTGAGCCCGAGTACCCCCAACGACGCCTACTGGATGATCCAGGAGGCGATTGCCTCCAACGACCCCGTGATGTTCTTCGAGCCGAAGAGCCGTTACTGGAACAAGGGTCCCGTCGACTTCTCGGCGAGTGCCGTGCCGCTGCATTCGAGCCGCGTGGTCCGCACCGGCAGCGAGGTCACTGTCGTCGGACACGGCGCCATGGTCACCGTTCTGCTGCAGGCCGCAGAACTCGCGGAGGTCGAAGGTACGAGCATCGAGGTCATCGACCTGCGCTCCCTCTCCCCCATCGACTACGGCCCGATTCTCGCCTCGGTGCAGAAGACCGGTCGACTCGTCGTGGCATCCGAAGCCCCTGGCTTCGTGAGCATCGCCTCCGAGATCGCGGCGACGGTCACCGAGAAGGCCTTCTACACGCTCGAGGCTCCGGTGCTTCGGGTGACGGCGTTCGACACACCGTTCCCTCCCGCCAAACTCGAGACCACCTATCTTCCGGATGCCGACCGCGTACTCGAGGCCGTCGACCGGTCCCTGGCTTACTAGAGCATCGCTTTTCAGAGCACAACAGGAGCACACCATGAGCAGCTCAGAATTCACTCTCCCGGATGTCGGCGAAGGCCTGACCGAGGCGGAGATCGTTGCCTGGAAGGTCAAGCCGGGCGACGCGGTCACCGTCAACCAGGTGCTGGTCGAGATCGAGACGGCGAAGTCGCTCGTCGAGCTGCCCTCGCCATTCGAGGGCGTCGTCACCGCGATCCTCGTGCAGGAGGGCACCACCGTCGACGTGGGAACCCCGATCATCTCCGTCTCCTCGGCGGGTTCGACGCCGGAGGTCGCAGAGGCTCCCCCGGTGATCGACTCGGATGAGGTCACCGACACCGCAGGCAGCATCACCCACGAGAAGGCAGCCTCTGAGAGCGGCGAGAAGCAGGATGCCGTGCTCGTCGGCTACGGGCTGAAGGGTCACGGGTCGTCCCGGCGCAGCCGCCCGGCACTTGCTGGAGCGGCAGCTGCGGCTTCGACCGGTACGCCGCCACCCGCCGCGCGTCCGTCGTCGGTGCCCGCGGCATCCGCGTCTGCCATCATCGCGAAGCCGCCGATCCGCAAGCTGGCGAAGGACCTGGCCGTAGACCTCGCCGAGGTGAACCCCACCGGTCTCGCGGGCGAGATCACCCGCGACGACGTGGTGCGTCACGCTTCGCAGGCGAGCCTGTTCCGCAACATTGAGACGCCGGCCTGGTCGAGCGATCGGGAGGAGCGCATCCCGGTGAAGGGCGTGCGCAAGGCGATCGCCACCGCCATGGTCTCGAGTGCTTTCAGCGCGCCGCACGTGAGCCTCTTCGTCGATGTCGATGCCACGCGCACCATGGAGTTCGTCAAGCGGCTCAAGAACTCCGCCGACTTCGCCGGCGTGAAGGTCTCCCCGCTGCTGATCATGGCCAAAGCGATGATCTGGGCCGTGCGCCGCAACCCGACGGTCAACGCGCAATGGACTGACAGCGAGATCATCGTCAAGCACTACGTGAACTTCGGCATTGCCGCGGCCACCCCCCGTGGGCTCATCGTGCCGAACATCAAGGAAGCGCAGGAGCTCTCATTGCGCGAACTCGCCTCGGCGATCGAGCAGCTCACGCTCACCGCGCGCGACGGCAAGACCCAGCCGGCCGAGATGGCCGATGGAACCATCACCGTCACCAACATCGGTGTCTTCGGCATGGACACCGGCACCCCGATCCTCAACCCCGGGGAGGTCGCGATCGTCGCCCTCGGCACGATCAAGCAGAAGCCGTGGGTGGTCGATGGCGAGGTGCGTCCGCGTTTCGTGACGACGCTCGGTGCGAGCTTCGATCACCGCATCGTGGACGGGGACGTCGCCAGCCGCTTCCTCGCGGATGTCGCGAGCATCATCGAGGAGCCTGCTCTCCTGCTCGACTAGCGCGGGGTCGTTGCTGTGCCGACAAATGTTCCCGTCTGGCGCGTTTGTTCCCCGTCGAACGGGAACACAAGCGCCAGACGGGAACAGTTGCCACACAACTCGGTAGTAGTGGCCCGAGTCAGCGTGTACTATTGATAACGAATCTCATTACAGTTATCAACTGTCCATACCCAAGTTAGAAAGCTCCACACCTCATGCGCGTGAAGTCTCTCCCCATCCTCATCGTCGGCGCGGTCGCTGCGTCCCTCGCGCTCGCCGGATGCTCGTCCCCGGCGGATTCGTCGTCGGCCGGTGCGACCACTGGCTACGGACCTCTCCGGGTCGTCGCATCCACCAATGTCTACGGTGATATCGCGTCGACGATCGGCGGCGACCTGGTCACTGTCGACTCGATCATCAGCGACCCGTCGCAGGATCCGCACTCCTACGAGGCCGACGCCCAGGTGCAGCTCGCCCTCTCCAAGGCGCAGGTCGTGATCGAGAACGGCGGCGGCTACGACGATTTCGTCGGCACTCTGCTTAAGGGCGCCAACAACTCGAAGGTTGCGGTGCTGAACGCCGCCAACATCTCCGGCTACGACCAGAAGCCGGCAGGGGGCGAGTTCAACGAGCACCTCTGGTACGACTTCCCCACGGTGCACAGGGTCGTCGACGCGATCGTCGATCGTTTCACCGCGATCGAGCCGTCCGGCGCGAAGACCTTCACCGCCAACGCGAAGAAGTTCACGGACGCCCTCGACAGGCTGGAGAGTGACGAGACCAACCTCAAGTCCAGCTTCTCGGGTGAGGGTGTCGCGATTACCGAACCCGTGCCGCTGTACCTGCTCGAGGCATCCGGCCTGGTCAATAAGACCCCGCAGAAGTTCAGCAAGGCGATCGAAGGGGGAACGGATGTTTCCCCCGTCGTACTCAAAGACACCCTTGCCCTCTTCAGCGAAGGCACCGTGAAGCTTCTTGCCTACAATGAACAGACCAGCGGTCCGGAGACGGAGCAGGTGCTCGCGGCGGCGAAGAGCGCGGGTGTGGCGGTCGTCCCGGTCACGGAAACCCTGCCGAGCGGTAAGGACTATCTCGGCTGGATGACCGACAATCTCAACGCGGTGAAGGCCGCCCTCACCAAGTAACCTGCCGGGCGTTCGGCCCGGTAGCTAAGGATCTCGTGGAACCCGATACCGAAACTCCGGTACTGAGCCTGCGCTCGGCGACCCTGTCGTTCGGGGACCGTCAGCTCTGGCAGAACCTCAACCTCGACGTGCAGCCCGGCGAGTTCCTCGCGGTGCTCGGACCGAACGGCACCGGCAAGACAAGCCTGCTCAAGACGATCCTCGGCCAGCAGAAACTGACCTCCGGATCGATCGAGTTCCTTGGCTCTCCCGTCGGGCGTGGCAGCCGGAAGATCGGCTACATCCCGCAGCAGAAGCTGCTCGAACCGGGAACTCCCCTGCGAGCCCGTGACCTCATCACCTTCGGGGTCAACGGCAATCGCTGGGGGCTGCCGGTGCCATCGAAGGCGGTCCGCAGGAAAGTCGACGGCATCCTCGAATCGGTGGGTGCCATCGAGTACGCGAACGTGCCGGTCGCGACGCTCTCCGGCGGAGAGCAGCAGCGCATCAGGGTCGGCCAGTCGATAGCCGGAGACCCGCGACTGCTGCTCTGCGACGAGCCGCTGATCTCCCTCGACCTGCACCACCAGCGCCAGGTGAGTGAGTTGATCGATGAGCAGCGCAAGGCACTGAACACCGCCGTCGTCTTCGTCACCCACGATGTGAACCCGATTCTGGGGATGGTCGACCGCGTGCTCTACCTCGCCGGCGGACGCTTCCGTGTCGGAACCCCGGATGAGGTGCTGCGCTCAGAGGTGCTGTCGTACATGTACGACACCCCCGTCGAGGTGATCCGCAGCCGCGGTCGCATCGTGGTGCTTGGCGCTCCGGAGGGCTACGGCGTGCACGATCATCTCGAACACCACATCAAGGCCGGTGGTGAACAGTGAACCAGGATCTCTGGCACCAGATCTTCGGCTTCGAGAACTACGGCGAGTTGCTCGTACTGGTGAAGAACTCGATTGTCGCCGGCGCGATCCTCGGCGTCGTCGGCGGCCTGATCGGGCCATTCGTGATGACCCGCGATCTCGCCTTCGCGGTACACGGCATCAGCGAACTGAGTTTCGCCGGGGCATCCGCTGCCCTGCTGTTCGGCGTGAACGTCGTCGCCGGATCGATCGGCGGCTCGCTGCTGGCGGCGCTGCTCATCGGCATCCTCGGGGCGAAGGCGAGGGAACGCAACTCGATCATCGCGGTGCTCATGCCATTCGGGCTGGGGCTCGGCATTCTGTTTCTCGCCCTCTACAAGGGCAGGAGTGCTAACAAGTTCGGCCTGCTGACCGGGCAGATCGTCTCGGTCGACGACCCCCAACTGCTGATGCTCACCATCATCTCGATCGTGGTGATCATCGGGCTGTTCGTCGTCTGGCGTCCGCTGAGCTTCGCCAGCGTGGATGCGGATGTGGCGCGAGCCAAGGGCCTGCCCGTCACCACCATCTCGATCGCCTTCATGATCCTGCTCGGACTCGCCACCGCGGTGTCTATCCAGATCGTCGGGGCGCTGCTGGTGCTCTCGCTGCTCGTCACGCCGGCCGCCGCGGCGATGCGAGTGACCGCGTCGCCGTTTCTGACCCCCCTGCTCAGCGTGATCTTCGCGGTGACCTCGGTGGTCGGTGGCATCCTGCTCGCTCTGGGCGGCGGCCTGCCGATCAGTCCCTACGTCACCACGATCTCCTTTCTGATTTACGTCGTCTGCCGCATCATCGGCGCCCGGAAAGGTCGAAGCGGAAACAACGGGCGTCGAGCCTCCGCACAGCCATCCAAAGTTAGGATCGAGGCGTGAAGCGAAACACCTGGCAGCGCGAGGCCGTTCGCGAAGCGCTCGGCAGCAACGAGGGTTTCGTGAGTGCGCAGAGCCTGCACTCCAGCCTGCGCGGCACCGGTTCGCCGATCGGGCTTGCGACCGTCTATCGCGCGCTCGCCGACCTCGCCGTCGAGGGTGAGGCCGACTCGCTCCAGTCGCTCGAGGGCGAAAGCCTCTATCGTGCCTGCACGCCGGGTCAGCACCATCATCACCTGATCTGCCGCAACTGTGGGCTCACGGTTGAGATCGAGGCGGACGCCGTAGAACTCTGGGCGAAGTCCGTGGCGGCAGAGCACGGCTTCACCCAGCCGAACCATGTGGTCGACGTGTTCGGACTCTGCGCCGCCTGCTCGCGAACAGCGGGAGAAGAATAGCGAACTTCTCTTTGTGAGGCGGGGGCGTAGTCTCGAATGCTGGGGCCATTTGAGTCCTGCACACGACCACAACTCTCTGGGGGTTCTCCTTGACCGTTTCTTCGCGACACAGATTCGCCATCCTCGCGGCTTCCGCCGCAACACTGATCGCCCTCGCCGGCTGTTCCGGCGGCGGGAGTGCCGCTGGCGGTGGGGCTCCAGCAGGCCAGAGCAAGACTGCGGCCTGCAAGGCTCTCGAGAGCTCGGTCAGTGCCGCGTCGACGGATCTCAACGCGAGCCTCGGAAACATCGCCAGCGACCCGACCGCCGCCGTCGGCAAGTTGCAGAGCGTCGCCGACGCCTTCGACACGGGGCTCAAGAAGGTCACCAACGCGGATGTCAAGAAGGCCGGAGCGAAGGCCGACGATTCTCTGAAGGCGATGATCACGCAGGTCAAGGGTGCCCTCGCGGACCCGGCCAACGCGGACAGCACCAAGCTGCAGGCATCCGTCACGGCAGTATCAGACGACTTCACCGCTATCGGCAAGGTCTGCAAGTAGTGGGCCGCGTCACCGCTCCGCTTGCACCCGGCGGCGCCAATCCGTAGTATTAGACGCTGCTGGGTGCATTTTGCGCCCGAGCCTGTACACAAATCCATCAGCAGTTTCTTGGTGGATGGTGTGTGCCGACAAGAGACCTTGGGTAGAGACGACCTCTCTACGGTATTGGAGGAAAACCATGGCCGCAGTGTGCCAGGTGACCGGAGCCGTTCCCGGCTTCGGACACAACATTTCGCACTCGCACCGTCGCACCAAGCGACGTTTCGACCCGAACGTGCAGAAGAAGACGTACTACGTACCGTCGCTTCGCCGTAACGTCACGCTCACGCTGAGCGCAAAAGGCATCAAGGTCATTGATGCTCGCGGCATCGAGTCCGTGGTCAAGGACATCCTGGCCCGTGGGGAGAAGATCTGATGGCTAAGTCACAGGACGTTCGTCCGATCATCAAGCTCCGTTCGACCGCCGGTACCGGTTACACCTACGTGACCAAGAAGAACCGTCGTAACGACCCCGACCGACTCGTGCTCAAGAAGTACGACCCCATTGTGCGTAAGCACGTCGAATTCCGCGAGGAGCGCTAAGCATGGCGAAGAAGAGCAAGATCGCTGCCAATGAGCAGCGCAAGATCGTGGTTGCGCGGTACGCGACCAAGCGACTGGAGCTGAAGAAGGCTCTCGTCGACCCGACGTCGACCGACGCTGAGCGCGAAGCCGCTCGCCTCGGCCTGCAGAAGCTTCCTCGCAACGCATCTCCGGTGCGCGTGCGTGGTCGTGACGCCATCGATGGCCGTCCGCGTGGTTTCCTCAGCCAGTTCGGGGTTTCCCGTGTTCGTTTCCGCGATATGGCGCACCGGGGCGAATTGCCCGGAATTACCAAGTCAAGCTGGTAAATTACAGGCGGTTGCAGGGTTTCGGTCCTGATGGCCGACTTTGCATATAACTGAAACGCTCGATCCAAGCAACAGAACTGTTCTCGTGAGCAGGAATGTTTGTTCTGAAAAGCACAACGTCCGAGGAGGACTTCAATGGCTGACAAGTCACTAAACCGTACCGAGCTCGTCGCGGCAGTTGCCGCTGCGTCTGGCCAGAGCCAGGCGTCAGTTAATGGCGTCCTTGACGCCCTGTTCAGCACCCTCGCGACCTCGGTCGGCGAAGGCACCAAGGTTACGATTCCGGGCTGGCTCGCAGTCGAGCGCACGCACCGTGCCGCTCGCGCGGGTCGCAACCCTTCGACCGGCGAGGCGATCCAGATCGCTGCCGGTTACGGCGTGAAGGTCAGCGCTGGCAGCAAGCTCAAGGCTGCTGCGAAGTAGTTCACTTCTCTCACCGCAAGGGGATGTCGGCCACTGGCCGGCATCCCCTTCGGCGTTAACGCCCGGAGCGCGTGAACGCGGGCGGCGTGAACGCTGACGGCTCCAACGTTCAGGCGCCTCGAATAGGCTGGATGCCGTGCCAAGACTCGTGAAAGTCGCCGGTCCAGCCCTGCTGCTGGTCGTCGCTTTCGCCTCCCTGTTTGTGGCTCTCAAGATCGGTGGAGCGGCCGATCCGTACCGCTTTTTCGACCCGGGCGCCGTCGTCCGCTACGGCCTCCCGGCAGCCAACGTGCTTTTCAACCTCGGCGCCTCCGTCACTATCGGCGCGCTGATCCTGGTCTGTTTCGCCATGAGCGAGAGAGAGAAGGAGTTCGCCAGGACCCTCGACATCGCCGCCGGAGCCGCCGCCTTCTGGTCGATCGCCGCCGCCCTCGTCGGATTCCTGACCTTCATGAATTTCCACACGGCGCCGATCAGCCTCGATTCGACCTTCGGGGCCCAGCTCGGGCAGTTTCTCACCGGCGAGGAGGTGGGGCAGGCCGCGCTCGCTTCCACCCTGATCCCGGCCGCCGTCACTGTGCTCTGCTTCGCTGTTCGCAACCGCACCGTGCTCGTGTTCGTCACGATCTTCGCGGCCACCGGCCTGCTGCCGGAGGCGCAGCAGGGCCACTCCTCGGATGCCGTCGGCCACGACGCCGCCGTCACCTCACTCGGCCTGCATCTCGCCTTCGCCGCCGTCTGGTTGGGCGGGCTGGTCACCATCGTGCTGGCGCGCAAGACGCTCGAGCACGGGCGGATCGGACCGATCATCTCGCGCTACTCCACGCTGGCGTTCATCTGCTTCATCGTCGTCGGTGCCTCCGGTGTCGTGAACGCGTCGCTGCGTGTGCCCAACTTCGAGAGTCTGCTCAAGCCCTACGGCATCCTCGTGCTGATCAAGGTCTTCGCGCTGGGCGCGCTCGGCATCTTCGGACTCGCCCAGCGCCGCTTCCTGGTGGCCAGGATGCAGCGCGCAGACAACGGCGGCCGCGGCTACTTCTGGTGGATGGTCGCCGCCGAACTCGGATTCATGGGTCTCGCCTCGGGGGCCGCAGCCGCCCTGGCCAAGACCGACCCGCTCATTCCGCAGGTGGCGGTGACCACCAGTCCGGCCTGGATCCTGACGCAGTCACCGCTGCCACCGGAGCTGACCTTCGCGCGCTACTTCACCACGTGGAACTTCGACCTCATGTGGATGCTGATCATCGCCTTCCTGGCGTTCTTCTACCTCGCCGGTGTCTGGCGCCTGCACAAGCGCGGTGACCGCTGGCCCTGGTATCGCACTGTGCTCTGGCTCGCCGGACTTGCCGGGCTCTTCTATGTGACCAACGGCGGCATCAACGCCTACGAGAAGTACCTGTTCAGTGTGCATATGCTCGGCCATATGGTCCTCGGGATGATGATCCCTGTGCTGCTTGTTCCAGCGGCACCGCTCACTCTCGCCCTGCGCACCATCGTGAAACGGGGGGACGGCAGTCGTGGTACGCGGGAGTGGATCATGCTCGCCGTGCATTCGAGGGCCGCCGGCATCCTCACCAATCCGGTCGTGGCCGCGGTGATCTTCGTCGGCTCGCTCTGGCTCTTCTACTACACGCCGCTGTTCAGCTGGGCGACGACGGACCACATCGGCCATACCTGGATGGTCGTGCACTTCCTCACCGCCGGCTACCTCTTCGTGCAGTCGATGATCGGGGTCGATCCTGTGCCGCATCGCGCACCGTATCCGATGCGACTGCTGACGCTGCTGGCCACCATGGCCTTCCATGCGTTCTTCGGGCTGTCGCTGATGACCGGATCCGGCCTGCTGCTGGCCAACTGGTTCGGGGCGATGGGCCGCACCTGGGGTGTTAGCGCGATTGCCGACCAGCAGACCGGCGGCGGTATCGCCTGGAGCGTGGGGGAGATCCCCACGGTGATCCTCGCCATCACGGTCGCGATCATGTGGAGCCGCAGCGACGAGCGTGATGCCAATCGACTGGACCGCAAGGCCGACCGCGATGGCGATGCCGAGCTCACGGAGTACAACAGGATGCTGGCCGACAGGGCTCAGCGGGGCTGATCGCCGGCGCCGCGCTGTCAGTACTGCGCCGCTGGTCCCTGGGCCGCTGATTAGTATTGGGCGGTGATGAGCGGATCGCCGTTGGCCTGGAAGGTGATCAGGTAGCGCACGGTGAACGGCACGTCCTGGTCGAAGTTCGAGATCGTGCCGTCGAAGATCGACTTCACCTTCACCACGAGGTGCGCGATCGCCGGCGTCTCCGGTACCTGCCAGGTACCGGCCTTGCTCCCGGGGATGATCGCGACAGTCGGGTAGGCGGTCATCGACCAGGTTGGGTCGTTCTGGATCCGGTCGGTGATCGGTTTGCCCATCGGGCATCCGGTGGGCAGCAGCACTCTCTGTGTGACGCAGTCGCCGAGGTAGCTGCGCAGTTCTTTCTGCACGTCCGCGACGAAGGTCTTGTTCGCCCGAATGTCGACCGCAGCCTGCACGGTGCCCCCGACCTCACTCACCAGCACCGTCGTCTTCGGCGCGGTAAGGAAGGCGGAGCTGTGGCTGAGTTCGACAGAAGACGGCGTGAAGACCAGGAAATTGTCAGGCACGCTCGCGCCGCCCGTCGAAGCGAGGTGCACGCCGTTGGCGTCGAACTCCGCGTCGTTCTTCGGAGTGACCTGCAGCGTGCTCACCGGGCTCTCCACGAAGCGCCAACCCGAGAAGAGCCCGAGGCGTGCGCCGGTCTGCTCCACGTGGAAGGTGGTCGTGCCCTTCGTTCCGTCGAAGGCGTAGCCGTATTTCACACTGTGCGTGCCGTCGCGGTTGTCGGTATCGCTGACCAGGTGGATGTCGGCGAGGTCGCCCAGTGCACCCGGCGCGGTCAGCTTCGTCGAGGCCTTCCTGTCCAGGCTCACGCCGGGGATGTCCAGTGTGCTCTCCACGTCGTGTCGGGCGAGCGTGTCGAGGTAGGAGTGGACGAAGCCGGAGGCGCTGTACAGGGTGAGGTTGAGCGTCGCGACGGTGCCGACGAAGGCGACCACCAGGAGCCCTGCGAGCACAAGCAGACGGGTGAGTACCTTGCGCTCCATCCCCACATCCTAAGCTGGCGCGTTGTCCACCGATCGTCTCGCGCAGCGTGCCGTGCGCGCGAGCGAGGGTAGATTGGAGAGACTGTTCGGCGACCGTGGTGGAGGGCTTATCGTGAGTGGATTCGCCCTGTCCGCCGAGCAGGCCGCGGTGTTCGAGACGATCGAGAACACCAGGGAGAACATCTTCGTCACCGGTCGCGCGGGCACCGGAAAGTCCACTCTTCTCAACCATCTGTCGTGGAACACCGACAAGCAGGTCGTTATCGCCGCACCCACCGGGGTCGCGGCGCTCAACGTCGGCGGCCAGACCATCCACTCGCTGTTCCGGTTGCCGATCGGGGTGATAGCCGACCACGACATCGATCAGAGCGGCGATCTGCGCAAGCTGCTCAACACCATCGACACCCTCGTGATCGACGAAGTCTCGATGGTCAACGCCGACCTCGTGGATGCCATCGACCGCAGCCTGCGCCAGGCGCGCCAGAAGCCGTTCACTGCTTTCGGGGGAGTGCAGGTGGTGCTGTTTGGGGATCCATACCAGCTGGCCCCCGTGCCAGGCGATGCTGACGAGCGCGCCTACTTCTCCGACCAGTACCGCTCGATGTGGTTCTTCGACGCCAAAGTCTGGCAGGAGACCGAGCTACGGATCTTCGAGCTCACCACCATCCACCGCCAGCACGAGGCCGAATTCAAATACATGCTCAACGCCGTGCGCCACGGGCATGTCACCGCAGAGATCGCGGGCAGACTCAACGAGACAGGTGCGAGGCCGGCGCCTACGGATGGCACGATCACCCTGGCCACCCGCAACGACACCGTCAATCGCATCAATGCCGCTGAGCTCGGGCGTCTGCCCGGCCGGGTTCTCACGGCGAAGGCCGAGATCACCGGAGAGTTCGGCGGCAGGGCCTTTCCCGCCGACGAAGCGCTCGATCTCAAGGTCGGCGCGCGCGTGATGTTCCTGCGCAATGACTCAGGCACCGATGGTGGCCAGCGCTGGGTGAACGGCACCATCGGAACGGTCACCAGGATCGCCTCCACTGTCTTCGTGGAGGTCGACGGTGAGATTCACGAGGTGCAGCCGGCCATCTGGGAGAAGTTCAAATATACCTACTCGGCCACCACGAAACAGTTGCGCAAAGACATCGTCGCCGAGTTTCAGCAGTTTCCGCTCCGACTGGCCTGGGCGGTCACCATCCATAAATCGCAGGGTAAAACCTACGATCGTGCGATCGTGGATCTGGGCTCCGGCACCTTCAGCGCCGGCCAGACCTATGTCGCACTGAGCAGGCTCACCGAACTCGAGGGCCTGTACCTCAGCCGCCCGCTGCGACCCAGCGACATCCGCGTCGACCCGGATGTCGAGCGTTTCATGAGCCGCGCGACAACGGTGCCGGGCATCGAGGCCTGAACTGCCGCCAGATCGGGCGGGGACTGCCCAAGTTGATCGGTCGCCGCGGTTCCTGTGCTCGACGTGCGCGTCTGGTAAAGCGGGTCGATGCGGCCGGATGGGGTCAACGCGGTGACCCCATCCGGCCGCATCGACCCCGAAAGCCGTTCGTCGCCGGGGCCACGTGGGGCGTTTACTACGCAGCGGCGGCCTTCGCTCGCGACAGGTCTTCGAAGAGCTCCGTGTTGAAACGGTAGGCGATGAGTACTTCGTCGATCACGCGCTCACGCTCCTCCGCATCCCAGCCGACGGCATCCAACTGGTGGCGGTAGGTCTCCTTGAACTGCTTCGGTCTGGCGATCTGGTCGAAGAGGTAGAACCCGACACCGTTGGTTTCGAAGCCGAACTGGCGCTGCATCAGTGTGCGGATGACCTGGCCGCCAGACAGGTCGCCGAGGTAGCGGGTGTAGTGGTGGGCGATGAACCCGCCCGACCAGGTTGCCGCCACGGTGTTCAGTCGGTCGACGTAGCGCTGCGTGGTGGAGAGTGGGACGACCGTGTCGCGCCAGTCATCGCCGATCAGAAAGTGCAGGTCTTGTTCGATGGCGGGAAGGCGGGTGAGCTGGGGTGAGATGAACTGCGCGGCGACCGCGTCATCCGCCATTCCGGCCGCTGCCGCCTCGAGGGCTTCGTAGATGAAGTAGTGCTGGGTGACGAGGGCGATGTAGTCGTCGCGGGTGCCTTTGCCTGTCATGAGATCGGACATAAAGGATGCCCCCTCGCTGTCGCCGTGGCTCGACCAGGTGCGCTCGCGAAGGGCCTGCGAGAAGGGAATGACGGCAGACACGGCAGGGCGCTCCGGAGGATCGAGGTTAGGTTGCCCTAAGTTTAGCCAGACTCTGCTCGCGCGCATCTGCGAATCGACCGCGAAAGCACCGGCCGCGCCTGGCTGGACAGGCGCGACCGGTACAGCTAAACGGCCTCAGTGCCCGGCCGGGGACGTTGAGATCGTAAGAATGATGAACGCCAGCCAGGTACGCGTGATCTGTGACACGGTGGCTCTCCCCTCCCGCATGGTCGCCGTCATCAGCCTCCGTCGTTGGCTTTTCCGTTGTCGGCTTCTCTGTCGTCGGCGCAGACTAGGCGACAGCGGCGTGGCTGACACCCTTGTCAGCCCCGAGCCCGACGCCGAGAAGAAGCACGGCACTCGCGAAATGCAGGATGTGGTCCGCCCCGTTGAGGGCCAGGATGTTCGCATCAGTACCGGTGATGAAGAGGCCGACGATACCGAGCACGAGATAGGTAGCACCCACCACGCTATTCACGGTTCTCGCCGCGCTCACCCCGGACAGGCCGGCAAGCAGCAGCGCAGCACCGATCACCAGGTGGGCGACATTGTGGAAGACATTCACCTCGAAGATGCCGAGCAGCAGGCCACCCGAGGTCTCGAAGAAGCCGGTGTTGGACGCGCTGGTCGTGATGAAACCGAGCAGCCCGACAACGAGATAGACCGCACCGAAGACGACGGCCAACAGGCGGTTAGGAGATCTGGTCATGAAGTTCCTCTTCCAGGGTCCGACGAACGTCGCTCCCGCTGGGTATTCGTACTCGACGCCATCACAGTTTGGTAGGTAATTGGCAACCGGTCATTACATCAGTGCGGGCGGCGTTCGATGCCGAGGCGCTCGCAGGCGGCCTCGTAGAGCACGACGATCTCGCGGCGGATCTCCGCCCGCTCGGTGATCGCCACAGACCACGGCAGTGTGAGCGCTCTCGTCTCTCCGACCGCGGCATAGGTCCAGTAGCCGCCGGCGCCGTCGAGTGAAACCATGGTGGCGGCATCCGCGGATGCGTCGGCGAAGGCTCGCACGATCAACAGATTGTCGTCCCGATGGTCGCTGTTCATATGGGTGAGCACGGCGGATACGACATCATCGGGGAAAGTTGGCACAAAATCTACGGTATCCGGTTATCGGCGTGCCGCACGATGGAGCCATGGCGATTACACCTGACACGAAAAACTGGACCTGGGTCATCGAGAAGCCGTGCCCGGAGTGCGGTTTCGACGCATCCGGCTTCGGCGAGACGGATGTCGCGGCGATCCTCCGCGCGAATGCCCAGTCATGGCCGACCGTTCTCCACCGCGCCGAGGTGCGGCTGCGCCCAGACGACAGCACCTGGTCGCCCCTGGAGTACGGAGCTCACGTGCGCGATGTGATCAGGCTCTACACCGAGCGCCTGGCTCTGATGCTGGAGCAGGACGACCCGCTCTACCCGAACTGGGACCAGGATGCCACGGCGCTCGCCGAGCGCTACAACGAGCAGGATCCCGCGATCGTGTCCGACGAACTGCTCCGGGCGGCGCGGGTTCTCGCCGACGCCTTCGACGCGGTGCCGGATGATGCCTGGGGCCGGCCTGGACGTCGCAGCGACGGCGTGCAGTTCACGATCACGAGCTTCGCGAAGTACTTCATCCACGACCCGGTGCATCACCTGTGGGATGTCACGCACGACGCATGACGACAGAGCACACTTCGACAGGCTCGGTGAGCGGTAGGGCTCGGTGAGCGACGGGGTCAGTCGACCAGGTGATCGGTGAGGAATGACGCGGTGCGGGCGAATGCCAGCGCCGCCGCGTTGACGTCGGTCTTGTCGACAATGGTCGCGTTGGCGAAGGAGTGCACGGTACCGAGGTAACTGAACTCGGTCACCGGGGTGCCGTGATCTTTGAGACGGCCGACGAAAGACTCCGGCTCCTCCCCCTGCCGCCAGTCGTCGGTCTCGGCGAACTGCAGCAGCACGGGGCAGGGGATGACGCCGTGCTGCGAAGCGCCGAGGGTCGCGTAGTAGGCGACCACGGCATCCACTGCGCCACCCTGCGCGTGCAGGAGAGCGAGCCATCCGCCCATCGAGAAGCCGACGACGCCGACCCTCTCGGTGCCCTCTGTGTGGGCGGCCTGGATCACTTCGTCGAGGGAGGCCAGCGCGGTGGCGACATCCAACTCGTTCATCAGTTCTTCGGCCGTGGCCTCGTCGGTCGTTGCGACGCCGGAAAACAGGTCGGGCACTGCGACACGGTAACCCTGGTGCTCGAGACCTCGTGCGTAGTTCTCCAGCCACGGTAAGCGGCCATACCAATCGTGCACGAGTACGACGAGAGGTCTGCCCGGTTCGCCGTAGTACAGCGGAGTCCCCGGGGAGGGAATGGCGACCAGATCCGACATGACGGCCCTTCCGAGAACGATCGCGGTCTCGTTGCCGTCACTCTATCCGAGGGCGCCCCTTCGCGGAATCAGGCCGACCGGGCGTTCAGGCCGACCGGGCGTTCAGGCCGACCGGGCGAAGGAGAGCTCTGCCCTCAGCGGCCAGTCCTGGCCTTCGAGGATGACCTGCGCGCAGGAACCCGTTTTCGCGTTGACGATGATCGGCGCCATCAGGTTCATACTGGTGCCGTTCTCGCCGGGGTTGGCCACGACGAGCACCATGGCATCCTCCGGGGTGTTCAGGTCGAGCGCGGTACCCTGCTCGTCGGTGATCTCCGGCGAGTAGTCGGGCAGGTACAGCGCGGCGTCGATGACGAAGAGGCGGATGGCGTCGTTGTCGACCGAGCGCACCGAGTACAGGCCGTTCGCGCCCTCGATGTCGGTGAGGGTGAAGTCGAGAAGAGGCTCCAGCCCGGGAGGCGGGGTGACGAAGGTCAGGGTGGCGCTCATCGGAGGAAATCCATCAGGGTCGGCTGCAGGGTGCGCGAGGTGATCGCGAGGGCGGCCTGGTAGGTGACCTCCTGCTGCTTCAACTGGATGATGATCTGGCTGAGGTCAACATCCTCGATGTCGCTTCGTTGGGCCTCGAGCGCTCCTGAGGTTTGCAAGTTGGCGTCCTTCGCTTTCGTGATCTGGGAGGCACGTGCTCCGACCGAGCTCTGGGCGCTGACCACCGCTGTCGTGGCGTCGTCGATGGCGCCGATACGGGATCCGATGTTCACGCCGGCGCGCAGGTCGGCGACGATATTGTCGACCAGGGCGAAGACGGAACTCCCACCGGTGCCGAAGACGGCGGCTCCGTCGGCATCCACCTGCACTGTGGTGTTCGGTGCGATGGGGCGTTGCACGGGGCTGCCGGTGCCGGTGAAAGTGTAGGCGGCCGGCGTGCCGGTGAAGGCGACACCCGTGTCGGAATCGCCGGCGAAGACGGTGCGCCCGAGGTAGGTGGTGTTCGCCTGGGCGAGCAGGTCGCTTCTGAGGCCCTCGAGTTCTTTGGCGATCGCCTCCTTGGCGGTCACCGACAGGCTTCCGTCGTTGGCGCCCTGCACAGTGAGGTCTCGCACCTTGTTGAGGATCGCGGTGCTGGCCGACATGGCGGAGTCGATGGTGGTGAGCCAGTTGCCGCCGTCGTCGATGTTGCGACCGTACTGGGCTGTGGCGCTCTGCGCGACGCGCACGCGCATCGAATCCGCCGTGCCGGCCGGGTCGTCCGATGGCACGGCGATCTTCTTGAGGCTCGAGGCGGTGTTCTGCAGGCGGGCGAGCTGGGCTGCGCTCGACTGCAGGTTCAACGACGCGGTGGTCATTCTGGTCTGGGCGGTCACACGGGTGAGCATGGGCTACCTTCCGACGATTCCGGTGTGGTTGATGAGCACGTCGAGCATCTGATCGACGGCGGTCATCACGCGGGCGGCGCCCTGGTATGCGGTTTGGAACGTGAGCATGTTGACGTTCTCCTCGTCGAGGTCGACCGAGGAGTTCGACAGCTGCGCGCTGGAGGCGGATGTCGCGGCCGACTCGGCCAGCGTCGCCTGCTGCAACGCGCTCTTGGTGGTGACGCCGATCGTGGTCACGAAGGTCGACCAGACGGAGTCAGGGGAGTCGGATGCGCTGCCGAGGGCGGCGATCGCGACGGCATTGGCATTGTCGAGCGCACCCGCACCAGGAGTACCGGTGGCGATGTCGGCGGCCGAAGTCGGGATCACGCTGAGCCCGAGTGCCGCTGGCCCGCTGGCCGAGACGCCGAAGAAGTCGAGCCCGGTCGCTCCGCTGCTGGTGCCTCCGGCCTGGTGTGCCGTGTTCACCTTGTCAGCGAGATAGGTGGCAAAAGCGTTGTAGCTCGCGGCGGCCTCGGCGATCGAACCGCCGGTCCCGGTGGCATTGGCAGCGGCCAGCATCGCCACCGACCCGGCCATCTCGCCCGACTCGACGGCGACGGTGAAGCCGGGGCGACCGGCCCATTCGAGTGTGACTGCGGAGGCGCCCGCTCCGGCCATGGTGGTGCTGCCCACGACGTTGACGGCGCGGAAGGTGTCGCCGGTGACGAGGGCGTTGCCGCCGACCAGCACCTCGGCCGTGCCATCCGGCAGGTCTCGCACGGTGCCACCGGTGAGAGCAGCGATCGTGGTGGTGAGCGTGTTGCGCTGGTCGAGGAGTTCGTTGGCAGAGCCACCGGACGCGAGGGTCGAGCGGATCTGGCCGTTGAGGGCGGCAACCTGCTGGCCAGCGCTGTTCAGCTCGTCGGCCATGCCGCTGAGCTTGCTGCGCGTCTCCGACCATTCGTCGTTCACGGCGTTGTAACCGCCGGCGATCTGCGAGACCAGTGAGTTCGCCTGCAGGAGCAGCACTCCGGTCGGTGCCGCATCGCCGGGATGGTTCGCCACGTCTCCCCAGGCGGACCAGAAACCCAGCAGCTGGGCCGAAACGCCGCCGGTGCCAGGCTCATGGAGCGAGGCCTGGATGGAGGTGAGTGCATTGGAGCGAACGGCGAGGTTGCCGGATGTCGCGGCAGAGGTTCGCACTCTCGCGTCGAGGTAGGCGTCGCCGAGGCGGGCAACCCCGTCGACGGAGACTCCCTGCCCCACCTGGGCACGTCCCGACAGCGGTCCGACCTGCGCGAGCGAGCCGATGGCAGAGGTGGTCAGGCGCTGGCGGGTGTAGCCGACAGTCGACGCGTTGGTCATGTTCTGGCCGACGACATCGAGGCCACGGCGCGCGGCGGTGAGACCGGTGTACGCCGTGGTGAGACCGCTGAATGTGCTCATCCGTCGTTCCTCAGAGGGTGAAGTCGAACATCTGGGCGGAGGTCGAGCCTTGCCCCGATGCGCCGTTGGCGTTGTAGGTGCCGCTCTCCGTGCCGCCATCGGCCTGGGCATCCTGAATGAACCGGATGGCGGTGCGCAGGTAATGCTCGTTGAGATCGCGCAATTCTTTGATCTGGTTGGTCTGCTCGGTGAGCGCCGCGAGATGCGCGGCGAAGATGTCGGCCCACGGACCGGATGGTGCCTTCGCGACGAGTTCGCGCAGTGTGACGTTCTCGTCAGCTCCCCATTCGGCAGCGACGATGGATGCCTCGACGGTGCGGGCGAACCCGGCATTACGGAGTCGCTCCATCACCTGCTCCACCTCACGGGTGGCGTACTGCAGCCAGCGGGACTTACCGGAGGTCAGCAAAAACTGCTCCTCCTCCAGCTTGAAAGCCAGGAGGTCGAGTAGCTCGCGCTCACGCCACAAACACGCTGATAGTTCGTTCGCGCTCATGTCTGCTCCAGTTCGATCGTCGGCTAATGCGGACGTTCCTCCAGATCGTGCAACCGACTGCATGGGTCTCCACCTCGTTCATGGATGACTATCGGCAAGGGTACCTCCCGGGTTAGGGAGATCGGCGGCGGCTTCCTGAGAGTCGGCACAGCCGGTATACGTCGCGCTGTCCACAACCTGGAGGACATTTTGGCCGTTTCGGGGTACAGCTTCCCCCGGATTGGGGGCAGGTTTGAGCCAAACTCGGTGGTTTTTGACCCCTCTCAGCCCGATAGAGTCCAAGCAGATCGACGGAAACCCCCGGTTCTGACGGTCACCCGGAGCTACACGCAAGACCCGAAACGCACCACAACTTTTACCCGAAAAACCAAGTTTTTGATCAGACGTCGTGATGACGTCGGCCGAGACGCGATCACTGGGATCGCACACGGGGGATGGCAGTGAATCGGACAGAGCGCAACGCACTGGTGGTGGAGAACCTTCCACTTGTCGGCTACCTGGTTTCAGAGGTCTGGGCGAAAGCCACTCACCTCTCACGCGACGACCTCGCATCGGCGGGAGCTGTCGCCCTGATCACTTCGGCTGACTCCTTCAACCCGGAGCTCGGCATCCCCTTCGGCGCATTCGCTCGCAAGCGCATCGTCGGCGCCTTCGCTGACGAGATGCGTTCGAGCGACTGGGCCACCCGCGGTGCGCGTCGCCGCATCAAGGAGACCACCGCCGTGCAGGACGCGCTCACCGCCGGTCTCGGTCGCGCACCGAGCGTCGACGAGATCGCCTCGGCGATGGGTGTCGATCGCGAGGAAGCCGCCGCGGGACTCACGGACGCCGCACGGGTCGTCTCCGCACTCGATGACACCACCGCCGAGTTCCTCATCGCCGACTCCGCACTTCCCGAAGAATCGCTCCTCTCTACTGAGCGTCTCGGATACCTCAGGGCCGCCATCGAATCCCTGCCGGAGAAGATGCGTACCATCGTCACCCAGGTCTACTTCGACGACCGCTCGGTCAAAGAGATTGCGGAAGAGCTCGGCATCACCCACTCCGCTGTGTCGCAGCAGCGTGCTGAGGCCATCCGCCTACTGCGCGACGGACTCGAGACCCACTACTCGGATTCGCCGGCGGAGTACGCACCCGTCTCGCGCATCGCTCCGGCAGCACGCAGCGCCTACCTGGCCCGCGTCGCGAGCAACGCCCTCGCCGGGATGTCGCACATCGCCCAGCAGCGCGCCACAAGCGCCGCAGCATCCTGAAAAAAATAAAAAAGTTTCAGCCCGGCTCCTAACGCGCTTGCGCAGGATGCCGATAGCTGAAGGTGTCGGACCACGGATGGGCCGATTCATTCAACCCACATCACGGAGGAATACATCATGGGTTTCCAGGTAAACACCAACGTTTCGGCACTCAACTCGTACCGTAACCTCAGCAACACGCAGAACGATCTCGCCAAGTCCCTGGAGAAGCTGTCCAGTGGTCTCCGCATCAACCACGCGGCGGATGACGCAGCTGGTCTCGCAATCTCCCAGGGTCTGCAGTCGCAGGTCGGAGGCCTCATGGTCGCCAGCCGCAACGCGCAGGACGGCATCAGCGTCATCCAGACCGCTGAAGGTTCGCTCTCCGAGGTTCAGACCATCCTGCAGCGCGTTCGTGACCTCGCTGTTCAGTCCGGTAACGACTCGAACAACGCAGACTCACGTACCGCCATTCAGACCGAAGTTACGGCACTCGGCGACGAGCTGACACGAATCAGCACATCGGCGAACTTCAACGGCACCCAGCTGCTGACAGGTGCGGCCACCACTGCCGGACTGACGTTCCAGATCGGTGCCGGTTCGTCCGCGGCAAACGACCAGATCAACGTGAAGACGACGGATGTCGCCGCGATCGCCACCGCGGTCAACGCAATGACGTTCACCGACAGCGCCGCGGCGCTCACGTCGATCGCGTCGGCCGAGACCCAGATCACCTCGGTGTCGACCGCTCGCGCCAACCTTGGTGCGCAGCAGAACCGGTTCGAGAGCGTCATTCGCAACCTCAGTGTCTCGACGGAGAACCTGACGGCGGCGAAGTCGCGCATCACCGACACCGACATGGCGTCGGAGATGGTCAAGTACACCCGCTCGAACATCCTGTCGCAGGCCGGCACGGCGATGCTCGCGCAGGCCAACCAGTCGAACCAGGGCGTTCTTCAGCTCCTTCGCTAAATCGGGCCCCTTCACTACCTAGGGGAGTGATCAACGCCCGGTGGCGGTCGAGGTGAGAACTGGACCTCTCGCCGTGATTGCCGCCGGGCGTTTACCCGCGTACACAGCACCAACGACAATTTCACCGACGACGACCTGATCGGAGGATCGACATGGGAATCTCACTCGACGGCCTGTCCAGTGGACTGGACACCACGACTCTCATCGCGAGCCTCATGCAGGCCGAAGCGCAGCCCCAGACTCTGCTCAAGAACCAGATCAGCAACGTCAACAACGAAATCGCCGCCTACCAGGCCCTCAACGCCAAGATCTCCGCTCTCGCGGATCTCGCGAAATCGTCGGCAAAACCCGGAGCTCTCGACCTCTATAAGGCGACGACGAGTTCCACCACCCTCACCGCGACGACCGGTGCCGGTGCGACGGGGGGCGAACTGCAGGTCGTCGTCAGTGCACTCGCCACCTCGCAGATCGGCGTCTCGGCGGCCATGGCCACCTGGCCGTCCCCCGGTACTCTCACCATCGTCGGGCACGCTGGAACCGCCGTCGAGATCACGCCGGCCTCAGACTCCCTCGACGACGTCGTCAAGGCGGTCAATGCTTCCGCCGCCGGCGTCACAGCGACCAAAGTCGCGGCCGGCACCGATCCCGTGTCGGGTGAGAAGCAGTACCGCATCCAGTTCTCCAGCAAGACCACCGGCGCGGACTCGTCCTTCGAGGTGCACACCGGCGCTGCGGTCGATGTCTCCGCTGCCAACAATGTTCTGACCGCTTCCGGTGCAGCGGTGATCAAGACCGCGCAGGATGCCTCGATCACCCTGTGGGGCGGAACCTCGGCCGAGCAGGTCATCACCTCGGCGAGCAACACCTTCACCGACCTGCTTCCGGGTGTGAACGTCACGGTCACGGCCGTCTCTACCGACCCCGTCACGATCACCGTCGCGAGAGATGCCGCCCAGGTCAGTACCCTCACCAGCAGCCTGGTCGATTCGCTGAAATCGGTGTTCTCCCTCATCAGCACGAACTCGACGGTGAGCTCAAGCGTCGGGTCAGACGGTCAGACCGCGGTCAAGAGTGGCATCTTCGCCGGCGACAGCACCGTGCGCGACATCAACCAGAAGATTCTCACCGCGGCATCGATGCCGATCAACGGGCATTCGCCATCCGAGTACGGCATCACGGTGACCCGCGACGGCACCCTGACCTTCGACAAAGACAAGTTCACCGCGGCGCTTGCGGCCGACCCGGCCACCGTGAACGCGGTGGTGACCGAGATCGCATCGCGCGTCGCCGCGGCGGCCACGAATGCGTCCGACAAGTACACCGGAACTCTCACCGGCAAAATCACCGGGGACCAGTCGCAGGCGCGGAGCCTCGGCGACCAGGTGGCCAGCTGGGACATCCGCCTCGCCAGCCGCAAGGCCGGCCTCGAGCGCACCTACTCCGCCATGGAGGTCATGCTCAGCAACCTCAAAGCACAGCAGGCCAGCCTCACCTCGCAACTTTCCTCTCTCGGCAGCTCAACGACGGGAAACTAACCATGACGATGACGACTCTCAGCGCCCAGCGTTCGCAGTACAACAACGACGCGATACTCTCGGCGTCTCCGGTTCGACTGCTCACGATGCTCTACGACAGGCTGCTGCTCGACCTCGGTCGCGCGGAGATCGCCCACTCGCAGTTCGACTGGCCGGTGATGTCGTCCAACCTTCTTCACGCCCAGGCGATCGTCTCGGAACTCAGCACCTCACTGAAGGTTGAGTTGTGGGATGGCGGCGACAACCTACTGGCGCTCTACAACTACTGCAACGGGCTGCTCATCACGTCCAATGTGCGGCGCGATGCCTCGGGCATCCGTGAGACCATCGAGCTGTTCGAACCACTGCGCCAGGCCTGGCACGAGGCGGCCGGTCAGCTCTCGGTGCCGAACCGCTCGGATCTGACAGGTTCACAGTCCACCGACTCGAGGGAGCTCGGCGTTGCCTGACACTCAGACCAACTGGGACAACTGGGTCGCCGTGCTCTCGGCGATGGAGGCCAGCCTCACCGACGCGGATGCCACGACCGACTGGGACGACGAGTTGGATGCTGCGGCTCCGGTCTGGGTGATCCCCGACGAGATCGGTCCGCTCCCCGCCGAGCTCCGCGACCACGCGGCGCGGGTGCTGCAAGCCCAGGACGAGACGATCCGCCGGCTCGAAGGCCACCGCGAGGTGACTGGACGGCACCTCGCCGCGCTGCGCTCGATCCCCTCCGGATTGCAGGGCGGACACTCCGCGTACCTCGACGTCACAGGCTGACGAAACCATAGAGGACGCTGCAGTTAGGCGGAGATCCGGAGCGGTGACAGGTCTATCAATCAGGATCGGACCCCGACTAGACACGCTTACGGCATCATCCTCGACATCTGGTTGGAATGCACCCCAAACCGACGCCACGGCCACGGATCCCGTGCACGCGACCGACCGCTGCCGACTCGACCGCAGTAACGACTAAGGAGTGTCCGCAGATGGTTCCGCTTGACGACACAGCTTGACGACGCACCTCGGGGTCGGTGTGCCCACGAATTGATCGTCTCTACTGATCCTTGCGTCGCGCGGATGTGATTGGTGCCTCGTACGGGTATTTGTTTGGCCGCAGGTACCGCCAATGCAATTGTTGGGCAGCGTCGATGGGGGCCGCAAGGACGGCCGGGTCGGCGTGTCGGAATAGCCAGAGGTAGAAGACAAAAATTGCTATTTGCAGCGCCACTAGGGTGCCGGAAACAATCGCGAACGTTACCGAACCCGAGAAAATGGCACTCCCAAACACAATAAGAAGCACAGCTAGATTGAAAGCGCGAAAGTACACAGAACGACGAAGGGCATCTCCTTTAGTGCGTACGCGCGGCATGGGCTGAGCGTACTCTTCACGACACCACTTGTCCGGAGCAGGTTCCGCTTACGGGCGGCCGATCCGGACGAAAAGTGGTCGAGAGCGTGCTCTCGCGATGGCGGGAAATGCCGTCCGGTGATGGTCCCGCTGCGGGTACTGGATGAAGTCGGAATCCAGCCCCGGTCGCACTTTCGCGAGCTCCTCTTATATAGGGGTTGCATCCCGTTTCCAAGTGCGACGCCGGATGCTTGACTACAGCTTGCCTTCGCGTACTGCCTGGTAAATGGTTGCAACCTTTGGCTGGAACCCGAGGGTCCGAGCGAGCGTCACGTCCATGTGGCCTTTCCATGGATCGTTCAGCGGTTCTGCCGAGTCCTCGTAAGAGAAGTCGAGGATCCGCGCGATCTCGTACATGGTCAGTGGTGATTCGTCGGCGATGTTGACGATGCGGCCGTCCATGACGCCGGTGAGTGCGAGCTCGAAAGCGGTCGCGATGTCTTCATGGTGGATCACGCTGAGTTTCGCGGCGGGGTGCCAGTTCATGCTCGCGACCATCGCGGGGAGTGATTCCAGGTGTCCGTCTTTGTCACCGTAGATGAAGGGGAGCCGGAGGATGCCCCAATTCAGTCCGCTGCCATGGAGTTCTTTCTCTGCTGCGATTTTGCTCGCCGGGTAGGCGAGCGTTGGGTTGACCTCGTCGTTCTCCCGACCGGGGTGGGAGATGTTCGGGTCATACACGTTGGAGGTACTCGCCATAAGAAACTGAACGTTTGGATTGTGTTCTTTGGCTGCGGCGATGAGGTTTCGGGTGCCGTCGAGGTTCACTTTCCAGATCTGATCCTCATCGGGTGTGCGGAACAACGCCGCGAGATGAACGATCGAGGTCACACCCTCCACAGCGGCCGCTAGTGAGTCGGGACTGAGGATGTCACCCTCAATCGCGGTAACTCCGTCGGGAACATCTTTGCCGGGCCTCACGAGAGCGCGGCAGTCGATCCCTGCTTCAACGAATCGCTTCAAAATTCGAGGACCCACAAGGCCCGTTCCACCGGTTACGAGGATTGTCATGATGTTGTTGCTCCTTTTTTGTAGTCCACGAGTCGCTGGGTAGCGGCTTCGAGGACATGCTTTGTCGTCTCGATCTCCGTGCGATCGACCCCCTCGAAAGCGACCCCGGTGATCAATGCGATCGGATCGGGGACCGAGGACCAAAGATCCATGCCAGCAGTTGTCATGTGCAGCACTTTCTGCCGCTGATCGTCGGTGTCGGGCGTTTGTTCAATGAGTCCCTTGCGGACGAGGGCGCTGAGCACTGCACTGAGCGTCGCGCGCTCGACCTCGAGTTGACGCGTCAGATCGCGCTGATTCATCGGCCCACGATTGGCGAGAAGATAAAGGACATACCACTGGGTATTTCCCAGATCGTAGGGACGCAGAACGGCTTCCATCAATGCGCGGCTCGCGAGAAAGTACTTTTTCGCCCACGACCCGGCGGCTTCAAGATTCGTCTCATCATTATTGTTAGGCACCTAATTAGTCTGTCAGGTAGCTAGCAATCTGTCAAGCAGGCTCAGGGTTCTCGACTTCGCTCAGATCGAATACGCGGCTCGCTTCCTCACGACTGTCTGTGGCCTGGTCCATTCAGAGTCTTCATCAGGCATAGGTCGACGATGCGTTGACGCTAAATAAGTCTCCACTGAATGCGCGAGGCGACACGGCCTCATAGTCGTTCCTGCGCGCATTTCTGGAACGCGAAAACTGTCTCCATAGTCCCGCGGTTGAGGGGCTGGTGGTCGAGTGGGTGAGGGGCGCGAGCAAAGGGGGTTAGAGGAATACGTCTCGCAGTGTCACGGTTTGCAGTCCGCGCTCTTGGATGATGGCGCTCAGTTGTGGGAAGACCGTGGTGACCGGCAGGTGGTTGGCGTGACCGAGCACGATGTGTCCCGGAAGAAACCACTGGGTAGCGAATGACACGACCTGGTCGGGGGTGATGAGTCCCGAATCCGACAGCGTGCCGTACCAGAGCACCGGGGTTGTGTAGCCGATACTCGCTGCCAGCCTGCGAACCCGGGCGTTGAGAAAGCCGTAGGGCGGACGGAAGTACGGCCGAGCATCCACTCCATAGGTGGCCAGGATGAAGTCGTGATTGCGCTGCAGCTCCGCCACCACCTGGCTGTCATTGAGCTTGGTGAGGTTCGGGTGATCCCAGGTGTGATTGCCGAGTTGGATCTGGCCGGATGCGACGAGAGGGCGGAGCAGGGCCGCATGCTCCGTCCAGCCGGGGTTATCCCCGTTGAGGAAGAAGGTGATCCTCGTGCCGGTCGCGGCGGCGAATTCGGCGTACTTGCGGATCACCTCGGCATTGGTACCGTCATCCACCGTCCAGGCCATCAGCGGGCCTGTGCCGGGAAGTTTCGTGATCCCATCGCTTGGAAGTGCGACCTTGGTCAGGTGCGGCGGGCCCTGAAGCGGAACCGAAACGTTCGTGGGATTCGGGGTCGGCGACGAGCTCGGCGAGGTTGTCGACGGTACCGGCGGTGCGCTGGCTCCCTTGGGGCGGTTATCCGACCCCATCGTGCTCGAGCATCCGGCGAGCAATAGTGCCGCCGCGCCCGCTCCGACGGCGAGGAATACTCGGCGATCCATGCAGTCACCCTCTTTCCTCAGGGAACCCAGCCCACGCATTAGTGGGCGGTATATCCGCCATCGACCAGATGATAACTCCCGGTGATGAACGAAGCGGCCTAGTTCCACCAGCTCGGCGACCGAATAGGTGCCGGCACGACACAGCTCCACTAAATGCTCTTTTCTCATGGGCGAGAGTTTGAGGCGTCGACCGCGAAGCCGGCCCTTCGCGCGTGCACGCCCGTATTAGGTCAGCTTCGAGCTCTACGACCACTTGCGTACACGATCGAGCGAATCCCTCTCAACCTCCGCCTGCTACCACCTCAGCGGCTCACGTTCCCACGGGACCGGAGAGAATCGGATCTCACCCGATACCTCGTCGGCGGTGACCGGTCGTCGGGTGAGACTCCAACACGACGTCAGAGATGCACACAACGTTCGTCTAGCGGGCGCGCCGAGATGGTAGTGAGACATGTTCGGTCCATGGATGAGGTCCAGAGGTTGAACTCCACAGTTGACTCAATGGACGAGCCGTTTGGGTCCCTCGTTCGTCGCCGCAGGCATGGTTCTAACCCACCGGCACAGCGTGTATATGCGACCAACGTGCTGGCATTCGACTTTGTTGACGCCGACTGAAAACAGGGCCACTTTTGCCAACTGAAAATAGGGCCACCGGGGGTTGTGGTTTTTATTCTGCCGTATCGGCAGGCTGGTG
>NZ_JBEPTL010000021.1:0-57162 GCF_040549465.1 Glaciihabitans sp. UYNi722
CTCGCCAACGCCAACATCATCGACCGCAGACTCATCCGAGAAGGATGGACCCGCTACCGCTGGATCGGACGACCCACCCGCAAACCGTGACCTATCGACGCAATCTCTAAGGCATCTTGCGGCCGCTCGCTACTTTAGTTGTGGGTTTTCCCGATCATCGGCCATCGCGAGGTATCCGCTCAGCCGGTTGATGAAATCATCGTCAGGTATATAGTTCGGGTCGGCGAGACTCTTCGTGTACTCCCCTTGTAACTCATCGATTGCTTGATCGAATTGCAAGACGGCCAAGGCGTTGCTCTGCGAATTGTCAAGATCGACCAGCAGCGCGATCGCTCGATCGATATCCGCCGCTCCCCCATAGTTGTAATCGGCCATTTGGTGCCTCTCTCATAATTGGGAAAATCGTATCGGACTGGGCCGAGCGCTCGAATTAGCGGTGTTGCCGCCGAATCGACCTCAAGTGGTCCTCGCCACAACCCTGTGCGGGTGCGGTCCCGTCGCTCCGCAGCACCATCACGCGGAGCGCCAGTTTTGGGCCCGGAGCACTTTTATACTGTCCGGGGTACATGTATCCGACTCCCCAGAAGGGCAGGTATCCGTAGTTCGCGTGAGTGTCGGTGTAGAACGATTGTTCTTGCACGAGCGCCGGGTCGTACGGGGGGCGCTTCCGAAACTTGGCTTCGCGTGTGGTTGAGGTGAACTTCGTCTTCGCTGATCGAGGCGATAGCGTCGATTGGAATCAGTGACTTCTTTTCGCCGATACCGAGAAAGCCGCCGGTCTCGACCCGCAGGAAGCGAATCTTCCGTGCTTTGTCGTCGATGAGCAGAGCGTCGATCTATCCCATCTCTTGACCGTCTTTATCGATTACTTTGCGACCGCGAATATCGTTGCTCGCCTCGGCGACCGTTTTCCCGAGGTCGTCCAAAGTTACGAGCTTTGCGTACTCATCTGTTGCCATTGTGTCTCCTGACTTCGCGCGGGAAAAGGCGTAGCCGAGGGCTGGAGCAACACCGCGAACGTACCTCCACCAGGACTGGGGTGTCAATACGCAATGCTATTTGTGGATCTGGATTGCGAGTGTCGCGAGTCCACGGGCGGGATCCTCATTCACCCGTTCCAGCGGGTGGATCCGAAATCACCCATCTTGCCGAGGAAGATGTCGATGCATCGAATCAGGCAAGACTGCCTGTTTGAGCAGGCCCGCCGGTAGCGCACGGGGCCAGAATTTTAATTGCGGTCCGAGCCAGAAAGGAATTTCGAATGTTCGATGTGCCCGGGTGGATTCTGGATCGAACTTGAAGCGATAAAACCGTCGATGTCTTCCTCTAATGCCTGAATCACGGCAATCGGGGCGAGCAGTCGACCGCGGCATATTGAACAGATATTCTTGCTGTCAACAGCCTGACAGGCGCTGATGCCGAGTGAGCGCAGCTTCTGTCTCGGGGACAAAGGTCAAGCCGATGAAGTGCATTCAGGCGCAAGTTCTCTCTCGAGTCTTCAGACCGACCAGTTGCTGCCAACTCGGAAATGGCAGCAATATCACAAGGCCGACGACGAAGTTCACGATGAGACCCCACAGCGGAACGCCGAATCTGCTCCTTCGAGCAAGGGCAGCCGGAGCATCTTCGTTACGCGCCAGCGCGTAGGAAACTCGGGCGGCAACCGCCGTGTAGACCAGTCCCGTATCGGCAGGGGAGATGATGGCGTCGGCATAGAGGATGACGGCCAACCAGGTGGGGCCGGCAAGAGTGCTGATCGCCGCGAGCGGACCGAAGTCGTTTGCGAAGGCTGACTGTGCCCATCCACCCGGCTTTGCGCGAACCGAACCCGGCACACCCAAGGTGAATGCCATTTGCAACAGGGCATAGATCACGGAGGTGATCAGGATGGATCCGATCACCGCGAGGGGGATATTCCGGCTCGGGTTCTTGGTCTCACCAGCAAGCTCGATGCCCCGACGGAAGCCAAGAAAAGAAAAAGTGATCCCTGCAGTGGAGATGGCTACGAAAATACCCGGCATGCCTCCCGGGGCAAACCCGTGAGAGGTGAAATTGGCGGGGGAGCCCATGGTGGTTGTGGAGAGGGCAGTGAAGATGAAGACCACGATCACCAACAGAATGACCGCTAGTGTCGCGTGTTAAGGGTGCGCCACTTGAGAACACTCGGCTGGGACAACCCCGTCAGCCGGCCGATCTCCACATTCGCCGTGCCCTCAGAAGCCAACAACACCGTCCGGGCACGCACTGCCAGCGACGCCGATTACGCATGCCCGCGCGTCAGACGCTCAACACCAGAACGGTCGGCCTCACGCAAAACCAACGCTCGAGCCACATACACCATGACTCGACCCTCCTCACCAACCTAAAACCCTTCAACGACACGCGACACGCGACACGCGAGCCGAGTTCCTGCCCTGGATGGCCGGTGCTGGATGATCCATGTGCTTGCGAAGCTCAGGAAGGACCATGGTTGGTCAGCGTTCTTTCTGGAAAGCGAACCACCAGCATGTTTTGGCATGGAGCAATTGGGGAGCGTGTTCTCAGCTCCGTGCGGTGACATGGCAGATCGAATTCGGAATCGCGTCCTCGCTTGACCGCAAATGGTTCGCTATCGTGCAACGTCCTGGCCACGACCTAGCGTAGTGAAGCTACGACGATAGTGAGGGCTGGTGAACCGCGCGGGCGGCGGGAGGTGTTCCACGATGCGAGAGGGTTCCGTATCGCCGCTGTACCTCGGCTCTGTGGCGAAGGCGGCCGCTGCCAATCGAAGTGAGGAAACATAAGCCCATCGAGGCGGCTCTGTTGTCCAGAGCAGCTCGTAGCGCGAGTACCTCATTCGCTCAATGAAACCGAGAACGCGCCCCGGGTCTGACTGCAGCGCTCTGGCGTCCACCACCCGCCAGTCCGTGGGGGATGTTCGGACCAGTTCTAAACCGTCTCCGAGGGATGTCAGCTGACCCATGAAAGATTCCCATCGGCTCGCACGTGGTCAATTTCGGCCTGCGAGGCTGAAATGTGCTGGATGGCGGAATCCATCGTCTCGAACGTTGTCCACACAAACTTGTCTGCGATTTGCATCACGTCGTATTGGCCGGCCCGTTCGTCCACGAACGCCACCATTCGCCTGGCGGTCCCTTCGGGGATTCGACTATCGCAAACCCTCCACGAGTGCGGCGAAACCGGTTCGAGAATCAACGCTTCGTCAAAAAGTTGCCGCATACCAGCGCCCGCGCCGGTGCAGGAAACTCGGAAATCTTCGGCAAGATTTGTCGGAGAAACGGGTGCGCGAAGCATGGAGTCCTCGATTCGATCGCGAAATCAACCGACACCGAGGGCAAGAGTGACTTTGGTAAGTGTGCCGCCCACGATCAGCGAAGTCAATCGATACCGCGTTGGGATGTTCTCGGACTCCAGACCGATAAAGGAAACAACCTGTCGCCGAACCGTCTCGTGCAGGCGGGTCTGTGACGGATGCGTGCGTATGCGATAGCGTTGACGGACTGTCCTGGCCCCTGGCAGCTCCACTGCGAGAGGTTCCGATGTTTTCCTGTTCACTACCTCCGTCCATGCCAGCGGCCCACTGCGGCGATGATGATGGTTGACAAAAGTGGAGACCCCACCGCGACGCGCAATCCGGCGAAACTGGATTTGTGTCAACCGTTTCTCAACGACCTCCCCATTTCTGGGGCTTCGGTCACGGTGATCAGTTCCTCGGGAGCGCAAGTGGCGTTGTGTGCAAGCGATGCGGTGGCCGCTCGCCTGGATGAGTTGCAGTTCGAGTTAGGTGAAGGACCCCAGTGGGTCGCCACCAAAACCGGCACCGTAGTGCTGCTGCCCGACGTCTCCTCCGCTTCACATGAGCAGTGGCCGATATTTGCTGCATCGATGGGGCAGCTGAATGTGGGGGCGATCTTCTCCATCCCCATACGAATGGGAGCAGTAACTGTCGGGGCTGCCACGTTGTACCGCGACACTCCGGGTGAGTTGGATGAAGACCATCAATCGACCGCTCTGGCTATTGCGTCCGCGATTGCAAGCACGGCCGTGCAACGAGCTATGACCTTCGCCACCGACGACGATATTTCCGAATCGGTAGCGGTACCTGCGCTGCGCCGGGAAGTGCATCAAGCCACAGGCATGATCATGGTCCACCTGGACAGCACTGCAACCGTCGCTTACTCGCGGTTGCAGGGTTACGCTTTTGTTCAGGGACGCACAGTCCTCTCAGTTGCACGCGACGTGGTTGCTCGCACTCTTGTATTCGACGACTTGCCCCTCTAAACCACTGATGTAACAGGAGACGCTCACGATGACAGCCAACAGCAGAGAAGCTCAGCTCAGTGCTGCGTTCGTGAAACTCGCCGATACGCTCGTCACTGACTTTGATGTGGTCGACCTCCTCCACTGGTTGGTCGAGGAATGCACTCGCATTCTGGATACCGAAGCAGGAGGACTTCTCCTCGTCGACGCCGTCGGAGTTTTGCAACTCATCGCCTCTACCAGCGAAGAAGCGCAACTTGTCGAAGTCCTCCAACTCGCCGCCGGCGAAGGACCCTGCCTCGACTGCTTCCGCACCGGCACAGCGGTCACCGTCGGCGACATGCAAGTCAACGCCGGAAAGTGGCCCAAGTTCAGTGCCGAAGCCATTAGACGAGGATTTCTTTCCGTGCACGCAACGCCACTGCGACTCCGCGGTCAGATCATCGGCACGATGAACCTGTTCAGCACCCATACCGGAGAACTGAACCCGGCCGACATTGCTGTAGCCCAGGCGTTAGCAGACGTCGCCACCATCGGCATTCTTCAAGAACGCACCATCAAAAGCTCCAGCATCATCACCGCGCAACTTCAACACGCGCTCGATTCTCGTATTCTGATCGAACAAGCCAAGGGGGTTCTCGCCGCCACTTCCGGGATGACCATGAACGACGCTTTCATCGCGATTCGCGCGTACGCCAGAAACCACAACCTCACACTGGCGAAAGTCGCAGACGGGGTAATCGCACGCACTTTGGACGTCACCACCGCCACCATCGGCAAATGAACTAGGCCTGCACCGCAGGGACCGAAAAAGGTCGAAGCGTAGCTCGCAGGCCTACCTGCAGGCTGTGGACACGGGCGACTCGCTCGCCAGTTAATCCTCGGCGGTCCTCGGGCGAAACGACCGGTTCGGTGTCGCCGAATGTTTACCGGTCGCCACTAGCCTGTGGAACATGACGGACACTCCTCCCGCCGGCAGCAATGGCGCCACCGGCGATCCCAGAGCAAAACCGGTTCCGAAACCCGCGCGAACCGGCGCTATCGCCATCGCCGGCCTCGACCTGCAGGACGGCAAGAAGATCCCCCGCAGCTGGGTCGTCGCCTGGGCGTTCTGGGACTGGGGCGGGGCAGCGTTCAACGCCGTCATCACGACCTTCGTTTTCACCGTCTATCTCACGGGCAGCCTGTTCGTCGATCCGGTGCTGCGCGCCAACATGCTCGCCGAGACCGATCCCGCCGGGCCCGCGCACAAACTCGTCGCGGCCGCCGAGGCGCCGCTGTCATCCGGTCTCGGCTACGCGCTGGCCATCGCCGGCATCGTCGTCGCGCTGATCGCGCCCGTGCTCGGCCAGCGCACGGACGCCTCCGGACGCCGCAAACTCTGGCTCGCCATCAACACCGGTGTCGTGGTGCTGGTGACCGCACTGATGTTCTTCGTTCAGGGACAGCCCAGCTACTTCCTGCTCGGACTCGGGCTGCTCGCGGTGGGAACCGTCTTCTACGAGATCGCCACAGTCAACTACAACGCGATGCTCATCCAGGTGTCCACGCCCAAGACGGTCGGCAAGGTCTCCGGTCTCGGCTGGGGAGCCGGATACCTCGGAGGCATCGTCCTGCTGCTGGTGGTGTACTTCGGCCTGGTGGTCAACGGCGCAACGCCAGGCACGGGCGGACTTCTCGGCGTCACGGAAGACAACGGACTCAACATCCGCATCATCGCGGTGATTGCCGCGGTCTGGACACTGGTGTTCTCACTGCCGATCCTGTTCACCGTGCCCGAAATCCCGGCGGAGGCCAGGCGCGCCAGGGTGGGCTTCTTCGAGTCGTATCTCGTGCTCTTCCATGACATCGCCTCCCTCTGGAGGGAGAGCCGCAACACCGTGCTCTTCCTGATCTCGAGCGCGCTGTTCCGCGACGGGCTGGTCGGTGTCTTCACCTTCGGGGGCATCCTGGCGCAGGGCACATTCGGTTTCTCCAGCGGACAGGTGATCATCTTCGCCATCGCGGCGAACGTGGTTGCCGGCGTGAGCACCTTCATCTCGGGACTGTTCGATGACAGGTTCGGCGCGAAACCGGTGATCGTGGTCTCGCTCATCGGACTCATCATCGCCGCGATCGGCGTGTTCTTCGCTCACGACCTCGGCACGAACGCCTTCTGGATCGGCGGGCTCATCCTCTGCCTCTTCGTCGGGCCCGCGCAGTCGGCCAGCCGCAGCTTCCTCGCCAGGGTGACCCCGGCTGGCAGGGAGGGCGAGGTCTTCGGCCTCTACGCGACCACTGGACGCGCCGTCAGTTTCCTCGCCCCGCTGCTGTTCTCCACCTTCGTGGCGGTCGCCGGCGCACAGTACTGGGGCATCCTCGGAATCGTGATCGTGCTGTTCATCGGTCTCGTGCTGCTGATCCCGGTGAAGGCGACGGAGAAGTAGGGTCGCTGCACCTCTCCGCCCGAGCCCGTCGGCCACCCGAATGTTCCCGTTCGGAACGAGTGTGCCTGCTCGGGAAGGAACAACTCTTCCCAAGGGGAACGATCGCGGCTGGGTGCAGCTCGGCCACAGCGGGCGACGCTAGCTCGCGAGCACTCCCTCGCGGTGCCATCTGGTCACGACATCGCCGAGACCGATGCTGCGGAATGCGAGCACGGATGCCCCGATCCGGCCGGCATCGCTGCCGAGGGTCGACAGGGCGATCCGTGGGGCCGGGCGCCAGGTGAGCTGGGCGTCGAGCGCGATCCGCAGCGGGTCGAGCAGTGTGTTGCCGGCGCGGGACAGGCCACCGCCGAGCACCACGAGTGCCGGGTCGAGCAACTGCGTCACGGTGGCGAGGCCGAGAGCGAGTGCGTGCACGGCCTCCGCCCACACGGCGTCGGCGATCGGATCGCTACCGAGACGGGCGACGATCTGTTCAGCGTCGCGCGGTTCTCCCCCGCGCGCCTGGTAGCGGCGGGCGAGCCCGGCGCCGGACATATAGACCTCGAGGCAGCCGCGCTGACCGCAGGTGCAGGTCTCGCCGTCGGCGATCACCGGGATGTGTCCGAGTTCCCCCGGCGAACTGGTCGCTCCGCGTAGCACGGTGCCGCTGTCGAACAGGGCAGCTGCCACTCCGGTGCCGATGGCGACGTGCACGAAGTCGTCCACACCGCCCGCGGCGCCGAGCAGTTGCTCGGCAAGTCCAGCGGCGCGCACATCGTGCCCGATCGCGACGGGAACGCCCGCGCGCTCCGCCATCAGCGAGCCGAGCGGCACATCACGCCAGTCAAGGTTGGAGGCGTAGCCGATCACACCCGTCGAGTCATCGATCGTGCCGGGCGAGACCACGCTGCCGGCCACGATCCGGAGTCCGAGCGACTCTCCCCGTTCGCGCAGTGCGACCAGCAGGTCGCCGACAGCCTCGATCACCAGATCGCCACCGACGGGTGTGGGCCTCGCCTCCTCGTGCACGGTTCGGCCCGCGGCATCCACCACGGCGCCTTTCATGGACGTGCCGCCGAGATCGACGGCGAGAACTGCGGATGTCACGCTCATGCGCCAGCCTTCCCCAACATGGCCAAGTTAGCCAACTCGGCCACGACGCCGCGCACGACGCCTGGGTCCGTCGCCGTCACGCTCGCCGCATCGTATCCCTGCTCGGGATTGGACCAGCTGTTTACGCTCGGCCGCTGAACGGCCGCCTGCAGATGCACTTCTGTCACACCGCTGGAACTCACGACTTCGCCCGCATTCTCCGCGCGAATGGCGCCACCGGCCATGATGGTTACACGACCTCCGGCCTGCTCGACCAATGTGCGAAGCACCGAGGCGCCCTCGAGCGCGGTGCGCCGGCCGCCGGAGGTCAGCACGCGCTGCACGCCGAGGTCGATGACGGTTTCGAGTGATGATGAGAGGTCGCGGGTGCTGTCGAAGGCTTTGTGGAAAGTGACAGGAGCGTCACCGCAGGCGTCGACCAGTCGGCGGCTCGCCTCGACGTCGATCGCACCGGATGCCTCCAACGCTCCGACCACGAAGCCCGCAGACGGCGCGGCCGAGCGGAGCGACTCGATGTCGCTGAGCATCACCTGCACCTCCTGCTCCGAGTAGACGAAGTCGCCGGCGCGCGGCCGGATCAGCAGCATCAGCGGGATGGTCAACCGGGCCGCCACCTCGCGGACCAGGCCGATGCTGGGGGTGATGCCGCCATCCGCGAGTGCGTTGCAGAGCTCGATCCGGCCCGCTCCAGCCTGCTCGGCAATACGGGCACCGGCCACGTCGTCCAGGGCGATCTCGACGAGGGTCACCGGAGCGCGCTCATCGCGGCTTCGAGGTCAGAGCCTGCTGCGATCTCCCCGACGCGAACGCCTCCGCCGAGAACCGGCAGGGTGAGCAGAGCGTCGGCGGCTGAGATGTCGACGCCCAGAGCGCCGAGTACGTCCAGGCCGATGAGTGTGGTCGCGCGCGGGCTGCCGTCGATGACCTTCATCGACACCGATTCCCCGCTGGCCGCAGCGATGCCAATCACGCCCTCGGCACCGCCCTTGGCGAGCGTGCCGGGAACCAGGGTCATGGTGAGGGAGTTCTGGTGGTTCGTGCCGCCGACGTAGTAGGGGTAGGTGCGCATGGCCCAGGCGACATCGAACTCCGGGCTGCCCTCCTCGGCGAGCACGAGTCGTTGGAAGGCTGTCGCGATGCCGCGCACGGTCGTGCTGAACAGTGGGGCGCCGCATCCGTCGATGGCGTCGTGTTCCACCGGCACGCCGGTGAGCGTCACTATCGCCTCCCGCACGTGCTGCTGCAGCGGATGTTGCGGGTCGAGGTAGCTCGCAATGTCCCAGCCGTTCGTCGCCGCGGCCAGGATCATCGCGGCGTGCTTGCCAGAGCAGTTCATGCGAATCGGCGACGGACCCTCGCCGTCGCGGATCAGCCGCTCACGGGTCTCCGCGTTCTCCGGCCAGTCCGCGGGGCAGCCGAGCGCGCTCTCGCCCACGCCGGCCCGTTCGAGGAGTTCGCGAACCACCCGCACATGCTCGTCCTCCCCGGTGTGGCTGCCGGCCGCGATCGCGATCTCATGCTTCACGAGCGGCGCACCGGCCGTGAGGCAGGCGAGAGCCTGTGCGGGCTTGACGGTGGAGCGCGGGAGGATCAACGCATCCGGATCCCCGAGGCTCATGGCCACTGATCCGTCGCGGTGCAGGGCGAGCAGGCAACCGAAGTGACGGCTTTCGGTGACGCCGGAACGTCGAACGATGGCAAGTTCCGCGAGGAGGTCAGGCATGTGGTGCTTTCTGAGCTGTCGGGGTGAGGTCGGGCGTGACCGGAGGGCGGATGCCGCGGCGAACCGTGCGCGAACGCAGCCGTGAGGCGACCGCCGACAGGCTCCCGTTGCACACGAGGTAGATGAAGGTCACGACCAGGAAGGTCTGGATGAGCAGGTGGTTGAAGGCCGAGAGTACCTGACCGCGATAGAGCAGTTCGGTGAACGCAACGATGAAGCCGAGCGAGGTGTCTTTCAGCAGGCTGACCAGCTGGCTGACCAGCGACGGCGTCACGCTGCGCAACGCCTGCGGCAGCACGACATAACTCATGGCCTGGCGCGGAAGCAGGCCGAGGCCGAGCGCGGCCTCTTCCTGTCCCCGCGGCAGGCTGAGCACGCCGGCGCGGATGATCTCCGCGAAGACGGCAGAGTTGGCCACCGTCAGCGGGATCACGAGTTTCCAGATCGTCGGCACGTTGATGCCGTAGTGCGGCAGCCCGAAGAGCATGAGGTAGACGAGAAGCAGCACCGGAATGGTGCGGGCGATCTCGATGTAGGCGGTGGCGATCCAGCGGATCGGGCGCACCCGACTGAGGCGGCCGACGGCGAAGAGCGCGCCGAGCGGCGCGGACAGCACGGCGGTGAGGGCAGCGGCCTGCAGCGTGCCGAGCAGCCCGACCAGGAGGTACTGCCAGATCGGCCACTGCAGGAATGGCGCCCAGCGATCGCCGTCGAGCTGGCCGTGGTCGGCGAACTGCCACACCCCGAGGCCGATAATGCCGAGCAGCACGATCGCGCTGATGACCGAGCCGATGAGGATACGACGGCGGCCCTGCGGGCCCGGAAGGTCGTAGAGGTGGGAGAAGTTGTCGCTCATCGAAGTCTCCTCATCGAACAATCGCCACCCTTCGTTCGACCCAGCCAGCTGCGACACCGATCACCAGGGCGATGGCCATGTAGATGATGCCCGCGCCCGCAAAGATCGCGATCGGTTGCGCCTCGATCAGGTTGATCTTGTTAACCTCCGAGGTCAGTTCGACCACACCGACGGCTGCGGCGAGCGCGGTGTTCATCACCAGCGCGATCATCACGTTGCCGATCGGCTGCACGACAGCTCGCAGCGCCTGCGGCACCACGATCAGCCGAAGCGACTGCATCTGGTTGAATCCGAGGGCACGGGATGCCTCCAGCTGTCCGACGGCGACGGTGTTCACTCCGCTACGCACCGCCTCGGCCACATAGGCCGCCTCGTAGAAGGCGAGCACGATGATGGCCGTCGGTTCGAGCGGCGCGATGAGTCCGGCATCCGGAAGCGCGAAGATGGCGAGAACCAGCAGCGCCAGGAGCGGAACGTTGATGAAGAACTGCACGTAGGCGAACGCGACCCACCGCAAGAGCGGGATCGGGCTCACCCGTGCGACCGTGACCAGCACACCGATGACGATGGAGCCGATCCCGGCGATCAGGAACATCACCAGGGTGGTGGCGAGGGCACCGAGAACATCCCCGAGGTGATCGATCAGTACGTTCATGCCATTCTTCTCACTGGCGCTGCCGATTCACTGGCGCTGCCGATTCACTGACCGATCAGGAGCCGGGAACGGATCCGATGGCCGGAGGCGTCGGGATCTTAGAGTCGACGACGGTGCCGAGCGAAGCCTTCCAGACTTTGCCCCATGTACCGTTCTTCTGGATCTTCACGAGCCAGCTGTTGATGAACTTCTTGAAGTCGGAGTCGTCGTGCTTGAGACCGATGCCATACGCCTCCTTGGTGAATGGCTGCCCGACGACCTTGATCGCCTTATTGCTCACCGCGTCGCTCGCGAGCAGGGTGAGGTCCTGCACGTAGGCATCGCCGCGACCCTGGGTGAGCGCCTGCACGGCCTCGGGGTCGGTGCCGAAGCTCACAATCTTGGCTGTCGGCTGCTTTTCGGGGACCGCGGTGACGGCCGGCGTGTTGGCGCCGACGATGACGGTCTTGCCGGCAAGGTCGTCGATGCTCTTGATGTTCTTGTTGTCGGATTTCACCGCGACCGCGAGCCCCGACTCGAAATATGGTCCGGCAAAGTCGACCTGCGCTGCACGCTGCGTGGTAATCGTGTAGGTGTTGAACACGACGTCGACAGTGCCGTTGGCCAGCAGTGCCTCACGAGTTTCGGATGCCGGCGGCACGATCTCCACGTTCGGCTTGCCGATGATGTAGATGGCGAGCAGCTTGGCAAGGTCGGCGTCGAAACCGGTGACGCTGTCAGGGTTCGACGGGTCCTGCTGCGAGAGCAGCGGGGCGTCGAGTGCCTCGGCCACGATGAGCTTGCCGCGCTTCTTGATCGCGGCCATGGTCGAATTGGGCAAGATGTCCGCGGCCTTGGCGACGATCGCATTCTTGTACAGGGCGTCAGACGAGCCGGAGGCGGCTGTCGACGTTGCTCCGGGAACGGCGGTGGAGCCCGATGAGGAGCAACCAGCAGCGGTGAGAGCTACGGTCGTGAAAACCGCGGCGACGAGGGGTGCTCGCCATCGGTTCGAGGTAGACGTGAACATGGACTTTCCTTTCTGGTGCACGGGTACTGCGGCAAGCCGCTCGAAAATGAGCGGACGTCTTTCGTCGGTAATTTCTTTAGTGATTAGTGGTTAAGGACGGAAGACAGGAACGAGCGGGCTCGTTCAGACTGTGGGTCGTCGAAGAATGCGGCTGGCGCATTTTCTTCGACGATCTGGCCGTGATCCATGAAGATCACACGGTCGGCTGCCCGACGAGCGAAGCCCATCTCGTGGGTGACAACGATCATGGTCATACCCTCGGCGGCCAGTGAGACCATCACGTCGAGTACCTCGCTCACCATCTCGGGGTCGAGAGCGGATGTCGGTTCGTCGAAGAGCATCACCTTGGGTTTCATGGCGAGCGCCCTGGCAATCGCGGCGCGCTGCTGCTGGCCGCCGGAGAGTTCGGCAGGAAACTTGTTCGCCTGCTCGCCGATGCCCACGCGCTCGAGCAGCACCATCGCCTCGGCCTCTGCAACCTTACGGTTCACCCCGCGCACTTTGCGCGGCGCGAGCGTGACGTTGTCGAGGATCGTCTTGTGGGCGAAGAGGTTGAAGGACTGGAACACCATGCCCACGTCGGCGCGGTGCCTGGCGAGGGCTGCACCCTCGACGGGAAGCGCGTGCCCGTCGATCACGATGTCCCCGTTGTCGATGCCTTCGAGGCGGTTGATGGTGCGGCAGAGGGTGGACTTGCCGGAGCCGGACGGTCCGATGATCACCACGACCTCTTGCGGGGCGACCGTGAGGCTCACATCGTTGAGCACGTGAAGATCGCCAAAGTGCTTGTTCACTGCGGTGAGGCTCACCATGGCGTTGACCGGGTTCACGGCAATCACCCTTCCTGCGGGTTCACTCTCGCGTCGGCGCGAGACTGTCGAAATCAGAGGCTGTGCTGTTCAGAGGCTGTGCTGTTCACATGCGATGCTGCTTATGGGCTGTGCTGTTTATAGTAAGTGCGTAAAGTTACGCTTGCATTACAACTAATAAAATCCAATTTCGAATAAAGTACAGAGAGTCACCTCAGTAGAGTCATCTCACCCAGTAGGCCGCCCCGTCTCGATTGGCCCGAAACCCATGCCGCAGGCCCCCGTCACGCCCCTGTCGTCCCACTCGTCGCCGGGAGCAATTCTTCGACTGATCCGCTCGGGAGCCGCCTCCTCCAGGGCCGAAGTCGCCCGCCTGGTCGGCATCTCCGCATCCACAGCCACCACGCGTGTCGACGAACTGATCAGGCTCGGCTACCTGCGCGAGGCCGGTGCGGGCGCGTCGCAGGGGGGTCGGCGTCCGCAGCTCGTGGAGGTCTCGCCGGCATCCGGAGTCGTCGGAGCCGCCGACCTCGGCACCAACCACGCATCCTTCGGGCTGTTCGACATGGGTGGCACACTGCTCGAAGAGCGGCACCTTGACATGACCATCGCCGACGGGCCGAGGCCGATCCTGGCCTGGGTACTCGAGCAGATGACGCAGATGGCCGGCGACCAGGAGATCAGGGGGATCGCCCTCGCGCTCCCTGGCCCTGTCGACTCCCTCACCGGCCTGCTCGTCTCGCCCTCGCGCATGCCAGGCTGGAACGGGATGGATGTCGCGGCAATCATGCGCGAACTGTCCGGCGTTCCCGTTCTGGTCGACAACGACGCCAACCTGATGACGCTGGGCGAGCACAGCCTGCCCACGTCGCACGTGCAGCATCTCGTCTTCGTGAAGGCCGGATCGAGCATCGGCTGCGGCGTGATCGCCTCCGGCAAACTGCACCACGGTAGCCACGGCATGGCCGGCGACATCAGCCATGTCTCCGTGCCCGACGCCCCGCACGTGCTCTGCGGCTGCGGTCGCTACGACTGTCTCGACGTGCTCGCGGGTGGCGCCGCCATCGTCACCAATCTGCGCTCGGCCGGCATCGAGGTGGAGGACACCGCGCACGTGCTGAGGCTGGCGCTTGACGCGCATCCGCTGGCCACCCGGATGCTGCGCGACGCGGGCACGCGCACCGGCAACGTGCTCGCCACCATCGTCAACTTCTTCAACCCGGAACAACTGGTGCTCGGCGGCAACCTCAGCCAGGCCGAAGCCTTCGTGGCCGGGGTGCGATCGGCGATCTACACGCAGTGCCTGCCCATGGCCACCGATCACCTGGAGATCGTGGTCAGCCCTGCTGGAAAACTGGGCGGTGTGCGCGGTGCAGCCCAGCTCATTCTCGATCATCTCTTCGACAGTGACGTGGTCGACCAGCTGATCCGCGCGCGGTAGCTACAGCTCCGACTGCCTAGCCGTGGACGAGCGCTCGAACCTCCACGGGCGTGAATCTGGCCTCGACGAACCGGGCCGCGATCTCGATGGCCCGGTCGACGCCGTCGACATCCACCAGGTAGTAGCCGCCAACAATCTCCGCGCCCTCGGTGAACGGGCCATCGGTGATCGTGATCTCGCCGTCACCGGTTCTCACCACCCTGGCATCCGTGACGCTCAGTTCGTTGGAGTCGACCAGCTCGCCGCTGGCCCTCAGCTCCGCCTGGATATCGTCGTGGACCTGCCGGAACTCCTCAAGGTCGGCACCCTCGATGGCCACATTGGCCGCGTCGTTGTTGTAGATCGTGATCATGTACTTCATTGAATACTCCTTGGTGATACGTCTGAGCAGCGGGTTACGGGGCAGCGGGTTACGGGGCAGCAGGTTACTGGGCGGCTGTGACAAACGCGGCGAGCTCGGTCGCCATCGGCGTCGGCTCCCACGAGTGATTCGCTCCCGGCATCCGCTTCTGCGTGGATCCGGGAATCGCGTCGACGATAGCGTCGGCCGCCACCAGCATGACGGGGTAGGTCTCCTCCCCCATCAGCACTTCGACGGGCACCCGGATGCCGGCGAACAGCTCCGCGAGCGGTGCCGACTCCGCCCAGGCCAGCGATTCGCCGTCGGCGCGCAGGCTCGGTGCCTGGGCAACGATGCCCGCCCACATCGGCGAGTTACGCACGCCATCGAGAAACTCTGCAGGCATGTCCTTCATGTAGTAGAGCTGGGCACCCTCGAGGTCACCGGCCGTGAGCCGGCGGTCCACCTCGTCCGCCCACTCGCGAGCCCCGCCGTCCTGCGGGCCGAGCGGTGCCTCCCAGAGCACGAGGCCGTCGACGGGCAGGCCGGCGGCGGCCGCAGCCAGGGCGATCGAGCATCCGGATGAATGCCCGCACAGCACGGCGCTCCCTCCGGCGACACCGATGAGCGCTTCGATCACGGCGAGCTCCCGCTGCAGGTCGATGCGGTCGTCGACGGGGCTCTCGCCTCGACCCAGACGGTCATAGACGATCGTAGAAATACCCTGCTCGGCTGCGGCCTCGGCTGTTGCTGTTGTCACCGGATCGATGGCGCGGTAGGGGCCCGCCCCGGCGATGAAGATCAGCGCCGGACCGGATCCGCGATGGTCGTAGGCAACGCGGTCGCCTCGAGAAGTTGTGACGAAGTCGCTCATGTCGGTTCCTTTCGTGGATGCGTGGTTGTCAGTTCAGTCGTTCGTGGAGGCGCGCAGTCACCCATTGACATCAAACTAGACGGTTCAGTTCCGAAAATCAAGACTAGACTGTACAGTACTTGAATTGACAGGGTGAGGAGGTCGCATGTCCGTACCGATAGGGATGGCGCCTCGCTCCGTTCTCAAACGCCAGGCAATTCTCGATGCCGCAGAAGACGTCTTCCTCAGGAGCGGCTATCTCGGCACCAATATGGACGAACTCGCCGCGCTGTCAGGGGTGTCGAAACAGACCGTCTACAAGCACTTCGGCAGCAAGGAGGCGCTGTTCGTCGAGCTGGTGATGTCGATGACGAATATCGCCAGCGACACCGTGCACCACGAGATTCCCGACCCCGCGGATGACGCAGAGCTCACGGCCTACCTGGTCGACTACGCGGAACGGCAGCTCGCCATCGTGCTGACCCCGCGCCTGCTGCAGCTCCGACGGCTGGTGATCGGCGAAGTCAGCCGGTTCCCGGCGCTGGCCACCGCCCTCTGGGAGAGCGGCCCGAGCCGCGCGATGTCCGCCCTCGCGCTGGTGTTCGGCCGGTTGGCGGAGGCTGGGCTGCTGGAGATCGACGACGCGCGAGTCGCGGCATCCACCTACAACTGGCTGGTGATGTCCGGGCCGCTCAATGAGGCGATGCTGCTGGGGGATGCCGCGGTTCCGAGCACGGCGCAGCTGCACCACCACGCCGCCGAAGGGGTGCGAGTGTTTCTCGCCGGCTACGGGCGCTGAGTCGGCGTACGACCTCCACCTGTCACTGGGCTGCACAAGACGCGTTTCTCCGGAGGATGTGCACACAGCACCCGGACTGGGGTGATTGCGGACCGGTTGGAGCCAAACCTCCGGAGAAACGTGTCGGTCGGGCTAGCGGCGCGGAACGCGGTGCGCCGAGAGGCGTCGCTCGGCCTCGTCCAGGTCGATGGTTCCCTCGGCCACGCCGAGGATCAGGTCGAACCCATCGTCGGCTGTGAAGTCGTGCTGATATCCGTTGATCCAGAGAAAGAGCACCATAAGAGTCCAGCCGGCACGCTTGTTGCCGTCGACGAGCGCGTGGTTACGCACCAGCGATTGCACCATGGCCGCCGCTTTCCTGTCGAGTGATGCATAGGCATCTGCCCCAAACATGGATGCCGCGGGCCGAGCAAGCGCCGACGACAGGAGCCCGCCGTCCCGGAGGTGAAAGCCGAAGCGCTCGATCACACGGAGCGCGTCGTCGAGCCGCAGGTACTCGGTCACGCGTCTGCGAGCCGCTCCAGGATTTCAGCGTCGTGCGCCAGTACGAAGTCGATACCGCGATCGACATCTTCGCGGCGAGCTCGTGTGCGCACCATGAGCTCAGCCCCCTGCAGCAGCAGGGAATGCTTGGAAACGTGCTCGCGGGCCGCCAGTTCATCGAGCTGCCGATCGAGCTCCTCGGGAATCCGAACGTTCATAGCCATACCAGAATGGTACCACCGGCCATGATGAGGTAGCCGTGTCGGTAATCCGCTGGTGCTGGCAGGATTTGGGTGACAGCCTTGCCTTATGAATACCGCTGACAAAGCCACACTGCTCACCTCCCTCCACATTCCGGGCGAACCGCTCATCGTCACCAACGTGTGGGATGCCGTCACCGCCCGCATCGTCGCTGAGGCGAGGGGCGTGAAGGCTCTTGCCACCGCGAGCCATGCCGTGAGTTTCGCGCACGGGGTACCGGACGGCGAGGGACTCACCGTCGAACAGGCCCTCGAGACGGCCAGGCTGGTCGCGGGCGCGGTGGAGATCCCGGTATCCGTCGACTTCGAGAAGGGCTACGCCGCGGATGCCGCGGGCGTGCAGCAGAACGTGGTTCGCCTGATCGAGGCTGGCGCGGCCGGCCTCAACATCGAGGACTCGCTGGAGTCGGCCAGCGGCCCACTCCGTGACGCTGACGAGTCCGTCGCCCGAGTGGCAGCGGCTCGAAAGGCAGCGGATGAGGCGGGCGTGCCGCTCGCGATCAATGCGCGTGTCGACGCTCTTGTCGGTGCTCCGCGCGACTGGGCCGGCGCGATGGAACGAGCCAACCGCTATCTCGACGCCGGAGCGACGAGCATCTTCGTGCTCGGGCTCCCCACCGAGGGCCTCGTGGAGCGAGCGGTGAAAGACGTGAACGGGCCGGTCGCGGTGATCTCAGGCGCGACATCCGTGCCACTGCGCAAGCTCGCCGACCTCGGGGTCGCCCGCGTGAGCTTCGGCCCGGGAACGCTCGGCCTCACCCTGGCGCACCTGCAGCGCGCGGCGACCACCCTCACCGCCCTCGGTGAGTACCCGGAGGAACTGGGGTTCGCGTACTAGTCGGCGACAGCGCACCGGGGGGATCGCCAATCCCTGTACCGACGAGCCTCCGCAGGCGAGACTGGGTGGGTGGACAGAGCACAGCTAGCCGACTTCCTTCGCACCCGCCGCGAGTCGCTCCAGCCGGAGGACGTCGGCCTCACCCGCGGGCCGCGGCGCCGGGCCAGCGGCCTCCGCCGCGAGGAGGTCGCAAGCCTCAGCGGCATGTCGGTCGACTACTACAACCGGATCGAGCAGCAGCGCGGCCCGCAGCCGTCGGAGCAGATGCTGGCAGCGATCGCCCGCGGCCTTCACCTCTCGGTCGAGGAACGCGACCACCTGTTCCGCCTCGCCGGACACAACGCGCCGCTGCGTCTGCCCCGCACCGACCACATCGGCCCCGGTATCATGCGCGTGCTCGACCGCCTCGGCGACACCCCAGCCCAGGTGATGAACGGACTCGGCGAGACGCTGGTGCAGACCCCACCGGCTGTTGCGCTGCTCGGCATCGAGACCGCCTTCACTGGGCTTGAACGCAGCGTGGTCTACCGCTGGTTCACGATGCCGGCAAGTCGGCGCATCTATCCGGAGGAGGATCAGCCGATGCATGCCAGGTACTTCACTGCAGACCTGCGCGCCGGATACTCACGCCTCGGCGAGCGCTCACGGGCGGGCGAGATCGTGGATGCCCTGCTCGACAGCAGCGAGGAGTTCCGCGACGAGTGGAGCAGGCACGAGGTCGGCAAGCGGCAGGGCACCCGCAAGCGGATCCAGCATCCGGAACTCGGAATCCTCGAACTCGACTGCCAGGTGCTGTTCGACGCCGACCAGTCGCAGTCCCTGCTCGTCTTTACCGCGACGCCCGGCAGCGAGAGTCACGAGAAGATGCAGCTGCTGAATGTGATCGGCAGCCAGCAACTGGCGTAGCTCTCCTACAGCAGGGTGCCACCGGATGCCTCGATCAGTTGCCCGGTGATCCACCCGGTGCCCGGTGCGAGCAGGCTCGCGATCACGCCGCCGATGTCGTCGGGTTCGCCAATACGACCGAGGGCGGAGAGCCCAGCCATCGCCGCGCGGGCCTGCTCGTTGTCGCGCATCATGCCGCCGCCGAAGTCGGTGCCGATCGGCCCAGGTGCGACGGTGTTGGCACGGATGCCGCGCGGGCCGAGTTCCGCTGCAAGATAGCGCGTGAAGACCTCGATCGCGCCCTTCATCGCCGCGTAGGCCGACCAGCCCTGACCGGTGAAACGGGCAAGCCCCGTCGACAGGTTGATGATGCGGCCGCCGTCCGCGATCAACGGCATGAGGCTCTGCGTCAAAAAGTAGACGCCCTTCAGGTGCACGCCGTAGAGCATGTCGAAGCTCTCGACCGTCGTCTCGGCGATGCTCCCATTGGCCGCGACTCCGGCGTTGTTGACGAGAAAGTCGAAATCGGTGCGATCCCACCTCTCGCGCAATTCGGTCTCGACCGAGGTCCTGAATGCGGCAAACCCGTCGACGACGCTCGTGTCGAGCTGGATGGCAACGGCGACGCGCCCCGTCCCGGTGATCTCGGCGGCGACGGCTGAGGCTTCGTCGGCGTTCGATCGATACGTGAGGATCACGTCTGTGCCGTCCTCCGCAACCCGCAGCGCGGTCGACCTACCGAGCTCGCGGTTACCTCCGGTAATGAGTGCGATCTGCCCTTCAGACATGATGTCCTTCCGTGCGCCGGGTGGTGCGGATGCCGCACTCGCCATGCCCGTTCGCTGAGTTCCAGCGTCGTCGCGTCGCCGTCGGGCGGGAAGGACCCGCTTGTCAGGGGATCGGGAATCCGGGTTTGCGCCGGCGCGCCACGTTTCTCGGCCGCGAAGGGTGCCTCGACTGCGCCCGAAAGCTCAGCCGCATCCACTCCTCCACGGGCCGTCTCTGCGCTCGCCATTCCACAGGAAAAATGCTGTCCAGCAAGATATTGACGGCTCGAAGAATGTCGGTGGTCGATGCCAGAATCGTTGTATGGACTCCCCGATCGCGTTACTCGAAACGCGCGTTGCTGCGATCGAGGTGAGCTATGCCAGCGGTCCCTCCAGCAGCCTCGGCGAGATCGAGGGGATGTCCGATGTCGGGGTCGTCGACGCCGCACGCGAGCTAGCAGATCTGTCACGCCGAGTCGACATTCTGCGGCTTCACATCGCCGGGGAGGTTGCCGACCGATCGCGTACTTCCCTCGGCAATGACGGCCTCGCCAAGCGTGCTGCCTATGCCAGGCCAGCGCTCATGCTGGCCGCGCTGTGGGGCATCACCGTCGCCGAATCCTGCCGACTCTGCGACGTAGGTCTGGCTATCCGTGCACGACAGACGATCGGTGGGGAACCGCTGCCGCCGCGGTATCCATCGGTCGCGGCCGGTATCGAAAATGCTGTCATTGGAGTCGCCACAGCGGCGGTCATCATCCGGCAGCTCGAAGCCGTCTCGCTGCGCTGCTCGGCGGATGCCCGGGAAGATGCCGAGGCGCAGCTGGTCGCCCTCGCGCATGACTACACGGTGGAGGAGATGGTGCGGTTTGCCCGTCTCGTCCGTGATCGGCTCGACCAGGACGGCGCGGAACCGCGCGACGAACTGCACCGCAGACGGCGTTCGCTCACCATTCGCACCACCTCCGACGGCATGATTCACGTCGACTGGTACCTGCCGCCCGAATCCGGCGGGCTGGTGAAAGCCGGCATCGATGCGCTGGTTGGTGCCGAATTGCGTCAGAGCCGAGAGGATGGTTCCACTGATAGTTCGTGCGAGCTTGTCGACGATCGTTCCCTCCCCCAGTTGCGATCGGATGCCGCGGCTGAGATCTTTCGCCATGCGGCCACCTGCGTCGGCTCCGGCGGCCAACTGCCGGCCTTCACCATGGTGGTTCGCATGGATCTGGATTCGCTCATCACCGGACTCGGCACGGCGGAGATCGATGGCATTGATGAAACGATCTCGGCCACCACCGCCCGGATGCTCGCTGCGGAAGCAGAACTCATCCCCATCGTCCTCGGCGGCAGAGGCGAAGTGCTCGACCTGGGGATGAGCCGTCGACTGTTCACCAAGGCCCAAAAGCTGGCATTTGGCGAGCGGGACGGCGGCTGCGCATTCGGGGGATGCTCGAGCGTTCCCTCCTACGCGGAAGCTCACCACATCGACTGGTGGTCGCATCTCGGACCGAGCGACCTCGACAACGGAATACTGCTCTGCTCCCATCACCATCATCAAATCCACGATTTCGGCTGGGAGATAGAGATCCGCGAAGGCGTTCCGTACTTCCTTCCGCCGCCACACGTCGACCCCTATCGACAGGCGCGGCGTGGTGGCAGGATCGCGCTCGCAGCATAGCCCCGCGGCAGGTATCCCACGAGGCCGCGCATCGAGGAGAGCCCCTCACATGAGCGCTCGTCGGGCGCCACTCGCCGCTGTCAGCCTCCTGTTTCGCCGAGTACAGCTAGCCGCACGACGTGAAAACAGAGCTGGACAGCGGAACATAGGCGAACCATCCGTTGGAGCATCCGGGATGCAGCACCCAGAACCAGATGAGCAGCATCGTCACGAAGAATCCGGTGACGAAATTGAGCCAGAGGAATCTCTTCCAGCCGCGGTTCGCGGTTTCGGCTTCAGCATCCGAAATCGACCAGAAAGGCAGCACGGATGCCGCGTACGGCAGCATCAGGATCGCCGCGAGCTGCCCGGGGAAGGACGTGAAGAGCAGCAGCACTCCGGCCAGCAGATAGGCGAAGAAGGCGAAACGTACAGTCGCCCTACCACCGATCACCGTCGCGATCGAGCCGATGCCGCCCTCGCGGTCAGCGACGATGTCCTGTACAGCACCGAACGCGTGGGAGGCGATGCCCCAGAGAAAGAAGGCTGCGAGCAGCGCCCACAATCCCGGGGTGAATGCCGCGCCGGCGAGCACCAGGCCGTACACGGCCGGTGAAACGAAGTGGGTACTCGAGGTGACGGAGTCGACAAAAGGCCGCTCCTTGAATCGCATACCCGGAGCGGAATAGGCGACCACCGCGAAAACACTCACGGCTAGCACAACCCACGACAACGGATTACCGACGACCACCAGGAACACCAGGAATGGCACGTTCAGGATGACGGCCGCCCACAGCGTGAGTCGGTGCACGCCCGGGTCGAGCAACGCACCCTCGACACCGCCCTTCCGCGGATTGCGCAGGTCGGACTCGTAGTCGAAAACGTCGTTGATGCCATACATCGCGAGGTTGTAGGGGATCAGGAAATAGATCGTGCCGATCACGAAAACCACGTCGACCTCGCGGGTCGCCATGAGGTAGCCGGCCGCGAAAGGGAAGGCCGTATTGATCCAGCTGAGCGGTCGGGACGACACGAACAGGCTTCTCACCGCGTTCACGATCGCGCCTTCCGACGGGCGGTGAGCACCCAGAGCGAGGGCAGCAACAGTGCGGCGGCGACCGCATAGGCGAAGTCTTCGAGCGGCGCGACACCCACAAAGGCACCGGAGATCTTGGCGGTGTCGTAGCCGACCAGACCTATGCCGATCATGACGTTATCGAACACGCTGGTGAATACCAGCAGGATGAGCAGCGGAAAGACGACGGATGTCCACCGCATCCCACCGCCCCGTTGCGCTTTCAGGAGCGCCGCGATCCCCGCCACCGCGACGACGGCCAGGAAGATCGCGTTGAGCGCCCAGTAGCTCACGACCGCTCTCCCTTCGCAGCCGAACTATGCGTGCGGGAGAGGAAGCCGACCAGGTTCATTGTGAGATAGCAGAGCAGCGCGAGGAAGAAGACCTCCTCGACGGGCAGTTCCGGCCCGACGAGCAGGCCGGTCATGAACGCCGTCTCTCCACGAAAGAAGATTCCGAGACCGATACCTGCAATGTCCCAGATGAGAAAGAAGATCACACCCGCGATCAGCACGATCGCGGCGCGCCGAGCATCCCGCCAGAGGAAGAGTCGAAACCGGCGATCGAGAACAACCATCCCGGTCAGTGCGATCAGTAGCGCAAGCAGGTAGAGGATTCCCATCATGCCGCCGGCGGCATGAGCGGTTCCGGCAACGCCTCCGTCGACACATCACCACGCAGGCGTTTGATCAACACCTCGGCGCTGATCAGACACATCGGCAGACCGATACCGGGAATCGTCGAGCCGCCAACGTAGAACAAGCCATGGACCTTTTTGCTCACATTCCCCGCACGGAACATGGCACTCTGCGTGAGGGTGTGTGCCGGGCCGAGCGCCGTGCCACGCCAGGAGTTGAGGTCCTCGACGAAGTTGCCGGGTCCGACGGTGCGACGCACGACGATCCGCGAGGCGAGATCGGGGATGCCCGCCCAGTCCGAGATTTGCGCAATCACCCGGTCGGCGAGCGCCTCGATGCGCGCGTCGCCGTCACCATCCACGTCACCCCGTCCGATCGTCGGATCGGCGGGGATCGGCACCAGTACGAAGAGGTTCTCGAAGCCTGCCGGCGCCACCGACGGGTCGATCCCGCTCGGCTTGCACACGTAGAGCGAGGCTGGGTCGGGCACGCTCGGGTTCGGTCCGAAAATCTTGTCAAACCCCTTCTCCCACTCGCGGGTGAAGAGCAGAGTGTGGTGCTCGAGAGTCGGAAGCTCGCCGCGTACGCCGAGATAGAGCAGCAGGGCGCTCGGTCCAGGGGTCTTCGTGTCCCAGTAACTCTGCGGATAGGTCTGCAGTTCGGCGGGCAGCAGCCGCGTCTCGGTGTGGTGGAGGTCAGCGGCGGAGACCACGAGGTCTGCGTTGAAGGAATGCGTGGTGCCCGCGGCATCCGTGTATTCGACCCCCGTGGCCCGCCCATCCAGGGTGCTGATCGCCGTGACGGACGCCCCTGTCACAATGGTCGCGCCCTCCTTCTTCGCGAGGTCGGCGATGCTCTCGATGAGTCGCGAGAACCCGCCCATCGGATAGAGCACTCCGCCCTCGAGGTCGAGGTGGCTCATCAGGTGGTACATGCTCGGCGCGAGGTAGGGGGAGGAGCCGAGGAAGACGGCGGGGTAACCGAGGATCTGCCGCAGCCTGGTGTCTTTCACCGTGCGCTTCACGAGCGAGGCGAGGGGTCGCAGCAGCAGCGTGCCGAGCTCGCCCATGCGCGAGACGACGTCGCGCCGCAGCAACGGGCGGATGTCCGCGAAAGTCGTGTACAAAAACCGCTTCTTCGCGATCTCGTAGGTCTGCCGCGCCGACTCGAGGTACTTCTCCATGCGCGGCCGCGACCCTGGCTCGATGCGCTCGAACAGTTCAAGGTTCTCTTCCCGGCTCGCGGTGACGTCGATCGGATCGGCCTCTCCCTCGAAGATGACCCGGTAACCGGGATCGAGGGTTACCAGGTTCAGCTGCTCCTCCGCGGTCGTTCCGAGCAGGCGGAAGAAGTGATCGAAAACCTCGGGCATGAGGTACCAGCTCGGCCCGGTGTCGAAGCGAAAGCCGTCGTGCTGCCACGAACCGGCGCGGCCGCCGACATCCTGGCGCGCCTCGAGCACGGTGACGCTGTGGCCTTCGCGGGCGAGGAGTGCGGCAGAGGCGAGCCCCGCGATGCCGCCACCGATCACAACGACGGTGCTCACGTGGTGACCTTCGGCGTGCGGCCGAGGGAGGCGCCGGCGGCGATGCGCAGCTTCACCGGATTCGGTACCCGCACCCTCGCACGTACCAGGCTGTCGGCCGGCGTCGCTCGCAACCGCACCGAGAGCTCGGTGAAGAGTCCCTGCGCGAGGGCGACGGCACGCCGCGATGTGGCCGGAAGCTCCGGCAATACCTTGGCCGACTCGCGGAGATCGGCGTCGATGTCGTCGAGCAGTCGGTTCTTGTCCGCTTCGGAGAAAGATTCGATGCTCACACCGGGAAAATAGCTGCGCCCGAGGGTTTCGAAGTCGGCGGACAGGTCGCGCAAAAAGTTGACCTTCTGGAATGCCGCCCCCAGTCGACGAGCGCCATGCACGAGGCGGGCGTTCTGTTCCGCAGTGACTTCGACGCCGTCGAGGAAGGTGCACAGGCACATGAGCCCCACGACCTCGGCTGAACCGTAGACGTAGTGCTCGAAGCTCTGCTGGTCGTACTCGGTCTGGCTGAGATCCATGCGCATCGACTCGAAGAATGGGCGCGTGAGCTCCGCGCCGAATCCGGTCTGGCGGGCCGTTCTGGCGAAAGCGTGGATCACGAGATTGGCGCTGTAACCCTGGTCGAGCGCGGCCTCGGTGTCACGTTCCAGGTCATTGAGCACCCGCGCCGCCGCGAGCGCGTCGAGGCCGGCATCCGTCGCTTCGCCGTCCACGATCTCGTCGGCGATGCGCACCAGAGCGTAGATGTTTTCGATATGACGGCGGATGCCAGGCGACAGCAGGCGCGATGCCAGGCCGAACGAGGTGGAGTAGCGGCGGATCACGATGCCGGCCGTCTCGTCTGCGACACGATCGTAGAGACTCGCCACGATCAGGAGCTCCGGCCGACGGTTAGGCTGAATGCGCGTCTCGGCTCGGCATCCGTTTCTTCTCTGCTCCCACCGCGGTCGCTCACTCCCTCAGGGTAACGGACACACATGACCACCAGCACAGAGTCGACCACCAACACAGCGCCGACCACCAAGACAGGGCCGACCACAAACCCAGAGCTCGTCGTTCTCGTCGATGAGAACGGCGCACCGATCGGCACCGCCGACAAGCTCTCCGTGCACGGTGTCGACACCCCGCTGCATCTCGCCTTCTCCTGCCACGTCTACGACCAGCACGGGCGTGTGCTCGTCACCAGGCGCGCGCTGGCGAAATCCACCTGGCCGGGTGTTTGGACGAATTCGTTCTGCGGGCATCCGTCGCCGAGCGAGTCGAGCGAAGACGCCACCGCGCGGCGCGCACAGTTCGAGCTCGGTATCGCGATCGAGGGCCTCGAGGTGGTGCTGCCGGACTTTCGCTATCGGGCTGTCGACGCATCCGGCATCGTCGAGAACGAGATCTGCCCCGTCTATCGCGCCGTGACGACGGATGCCGTGCAGCCCAACCCCGACGAGGTGGCCGAGTTCGTCTGGCTCGAGCCGCAATCCCTGCGCACCGCTGTGGCGGCGACGCCCTTCGCGTTCAGCCCGTGGCTCGGCTGGCAGCTTGAGCAGTTGGACAGGTTGGAGCAGCTGGACAGGGCCTAGCCTTCCGACATCGGGTCGGTCAGGCCGGCCAGGTTCGCCGCGACCGTGCGCTGCACCGCCGGTATGCGGCCCAGCGTGGACAACGCCAGATTGCGTACCGGCGCGAAACGCGGGTTGGCCGTCGCGAGCCTGGTCAGCCGATCCGCGAAGGTGACGACACGTTGGGCAACCGCGGGGCGGTTGTGGCCGTAGCTGTCGAGCCGGATCTCGTTGCCGTTCGCGATCGCTTCGACCAGGGCTTTCGTGAGCACGACAGCGTCTCGCAGCCCGAGGTTCATCCCCTGGCCGCCGGCCGGGCTGTGCACGTGGGCTGCATCCCCGGCGAGCAGCACGCGCCCGTGACGGAAGCCTGCGGCCACGCTGTGGTGCACGAAGAACCGGCTGCTCCACTCCAGGCTCGAGACGCGAATCTGCGGCGATCGCGGACCGCGGGCGGCGAGAAGCTCCTGCACGAACTCCAGGCTCGGCTGAGCGGGGGCATCCTCCATCTCGGCGACAATGCGCACACTCCCGCCCGGCAGGGGCGCGGTCACCACCATGCCGGCGCCGGAGAGGAACAGCTGCACCCTGTCCAGTGGCAGCGCTGCGTCGGCGCGAATGTCGGCGAGCACGAACGACTGCCCAGGGCTGGAGTCACCGAAAGAGATTCCACTCGACGTGCGAACCACCGACTTCATGCCGTCGGCGCCGATCACCCAGGAGGCGCGCCGCGTCGATCCGTCCTCGAAGGTCACCGTCACGGCGTCGCCCTCGTCGTGCACGGCGGCGACCTGTCGAGGGCGCAGCACCCTGACCCCGAGTTCGACCAGCCGTTCGTTCAACACCCGCTCCGTCTCGGACTGCGGGATGAGAAGGATGGAACGGTAACGGCTCTCGATCGCGTCGAATTCGAGCGGTATGAGCATCCGGTCCCGGTCGCGGATGTCGAACCGCGACACCTGCAGGCCGCGTTCGATGAGCGCGTCGACGACTCCGATCGACTCCAGCGCCTCGAGCGTTCGCGGATGCACCACCGCCGCCCGGGACGTATTGCCCCCCGCCTCCAGCGCATCGACGATTTCCACCCGGATGCCGGCTTGGGCGAGCCCGGCCGCGAGCGTCATACCGACCGGACCCGCACCGACCACCAGTACATCAACGTCATTCATGGTCATTTTCACGCTGCGCACCTTCACATTCTTCATTAGCCGTACCGTACGGTACCGTCTCGTACGGTACGGTACGGTACGGTTCATATTCAGTATGATGGTGCGATGGTCACCAGCGCAAGAGCCGCCCGCACAGAACGCATCGTGGCGGCGGCTCTCGCGGTGTTCGGTGAACGCGGCTACGCCGCGGCGACCACGGCCGAGATCGCGCGCACCGCGAAGACCTCGAAGGAGACCATCTACGGGTATTTCGGCGACAAGGCCGGCCTGTTCCGCGCGACGTTGACCAGCCTCGTGGCGGCGCCCACGCGCGACGAGGTGCCCGTGCCCTCATCGGGCGACGCTCGCTCGGCACTGATCGACCTGGCCAGCACGCTCATCGCCGAGCTGATGAACCCGGACTACCTCAAGATCGTGCGCATCGTCATCGCCGAGGGCGTGCGCGATCCAGAACTCATCACCGTGTTCCGCGAGTCGATCGTGGAACGCCTCCTCGCCGGGGTGGGTGGAGCGACCAGCCGGATCACGGATGCCAGGCCGGGTCTCTCCGCCGACACCATCGCCAGGGGTTTCATCGGCCCGCTGCTGACCCACGTGCTGCTCGGTGGACTGCTACGAGCGCCGGAGGAACTGCGGGTACCGACGGACGACGAGATCGTCGCGCAGGTCGACCTGTTTCTCGAGGGGGCAAGCGGAACTAGTCGAGCTGGCTCTCATCGCGCCAGCTGACTGCCAGGCTCTAGTCGAGCTGGCTCTCGTCGCGGGCGATGCGCGTGCGGTGGAAGTTCTGGAACGACCGCGACGCCGTCGGACCGCGCTGGCCCTGGTAGCGCGAGCTGTACTCGGCAGAACCGTAGGGCTTCTCGGCTGGCGAGGTCAGGCGGATGAAGCAGAGCTGCCCGATCTTCATGCCCGGCCAGAGCTTGATTGGCAGCGTCGCGACGTTCGAGAGTTCGAGCGTGACGTGTCCGCTGAATCCGGGGTCCACGAATCCGGCCGTCGAGTGCGTGAGCAGGCCGAGGCGACCCAGCGAGCTCTTACCTTCGAGTCGGGCGGCCACGTCATCCGGAAGCGTCACCAGTTCGTAAGTGGAGCCGAGCACGAACTCGCCGGGGTGCAGGATGAACGGCTGGTCTTCCGCGGTCTCGACCAGTCGCGTGAGCTCCGGTTGGTCTTCGGCCGGATCGATGAACGGGTACTTGTGGTTGTCGAACAGCCGGAAGAACCCGTCGAGCCGCACGTCGATGCTCGACGGCTGGATCATCGCCGGGTCGTACGGGTCGAGACCTATCCTGCCCGAGTCGAGTTCGGCCTTGATATCGCGATCCGAGAGCAACATGCATCGAGCCTACCGAACGAGGCGTTGATAGTATTGCGCAGTGCCGCCTGCTCGACGGCGGTCGCGCGAGTGTAGTTCAATGGCAGAACTCCAGCTTCCCAAGCTGGTAGCGCGGGTTCGATTCCCGTCACTCGCTCCGTGTGATGTCTCGCTCGAGTGATGAGACGTGAATCATATAAATGAAACTCCGAAAGCTGGCGCCTGCCCGACCCAGCCTTCACCCGCATCTCTCGATATCACGCGATCGAGCTCGCAGGTGCACCCCGCGCATGGCTAATCTCTTCGACATCGAAGTTGTCGGGGATCTGCTCGAGTCACCGTTCGCACTGATGTTGGTCACTCTCCTGCATTGGCGTACTTTACGCACTCCCTTTCATCAGAGTTTATTTGAGCCCACCAAAGGCTGCTATTCGGGTGTATGGTGCGATCATGCAGATATTGCCCATTTCCAAAGTCAAGGACCGCCTCAACGAGCTCGTTGATGCCGCATCGGTGACGCACGAGACCGTGACGATCACCAAGAACGGCTCGCCGGCTGCGATGCTCGTCGGCGTCGACGAATGGGAATCGCTGCACGAAACCCTCTTCTGGCTGTCACAACCCGAAATCGTCCAGAACGTCGCGGCCGCCAAGGCCGAAGTCGTAGCCGGTCAAGGGCTGAGTGAAGAACAGATCCGGGCCGAGTTCGGCGTGCCGAAACGGTGAGCTTCGAGGTCATCTTCTCGCCCACCGCACGACGTGACATGCACAGCATCCCTCCGAGAATCGTCTCGGCGATCATCGAATTCACCTTCGGTGACCTCGCGGGGTCACCGCGTCGCGTCGGGAAGCCTCTCGAGCGCGAACTCGCCGGCACATATAGCGCGCGACGCGGGCCGTACCGCGTCCTGTACAACATCGACGACGAGCCACCTCAAGTTGTCATTCTTCACATTGACCATCGCGCTGACGTTTACCGACCACGGTAAAAAAACACCGGCCCTACTGGTGACGACCGTTATCCGTTTTCACACTATTTGTGGCTCGCAGGGCATTCGCACGTGTTGGTCGTCGACGAGCTAGGTCAACTGAAGAGAATTCTTCGCGAACGAGTGTTATTCACCCATGTACTGCTCTCGGAGGTCGGCGTGCATCTCCCAGGGAGCTTGGGGCAGCGCGTGGCCAGTCTCGAGGAGTGTCTTTAGATTCGCGAACACGCTCGACCAGCCGGCGGCCGCGGCGGCTCGGTCGTCATCACTCGGGATGTGCATATGCACGACAGTGAGTTTGACGATGTCATAGAACGCTTCGATAGTGAATGTCACGAGAGGCACGGGCGTGGGGGCCTCATCCGAGTCGCCGAACGTCATTGCGAGCAGGCGTGGGCGATCCGATTCCACCACCCGGCCGACGACATCGGCGACCCCCGAGCCGTCGGTTCGCACGTGCTCCCACCGCGATCCGACTGTGAGGCAACAGGGACGCGAAGGGGCGCCGGCAGCGCACTCGCTACCTGGTCTTTCAATAAGTCCAGACGGCCGCTCCCGACAGCCTGGGAGTATGGACTACACGAATGATGTGGCTGGTTAGATGGCGGCGAGCGCGCCTTGGCCGGTAAAGCGAGCCGTGTCGCCTGCGGTGGCCTCGATTTCTCAGAGCCGATTCCATTTGGCGAGCTGCACTGTGCGTGCAGCTCGCGTGACCGTCCCCGCCTGATTCGGTTTGATCAAGACGACGTTCGCCGCACCCTCGGAGACGCCGCGCGCGAGACGTTCGCGGTTGGTGGCGAATAAGTCGTCGCCGACGATCTGCACTCTGCCGCTACTCAGAGGAGAGCCGCCGCACGGCCACACCGCCGCCTTGATACCCGATTCGGCCTCGATTTCGTCAAAGGTGAATCGGTACTCGAAGGCTGACTAGCCCGGTGCAGATCGACGACGGCATTGATGAGGTGGGCGTTGTCCCAGTCGGGCGTCTCTGCTCAGCCCGCGGGCTGTGCTATCAGATCTGCACCGCAGAACGAGAAAGGGGGCTGACCACCGGTCAGCACCCTTTTCGTCGTGACAACGTCTATCCTGCCCGCAATAGACGTTCGTTCCAGGCCGTGATGTCGAGGCCGACCTCAGCACTCCCCGGGGTATCACCGATTTCGCTGCCGAAGTTCTGAGCCTCGGCGAGATCGATGTTGTTATCCAGAATGCGGCAGCAACGAGTGTCGACGCCCCGGCCCTCGACATCCCGGACGACGCATGGACAGCCGACCTCGCCTTCAACTTTCTCGGCATAGTCCGACTCGATCGCGAACTCGTACCTCATATGGTCACGCGAGGCCACGGAGGTGAATCCGTCGGGCGTCCGAGTCGTCAACGTCCTTCCCGGGTCCATCAAGACAGAAGGCGCCGCCGCTTCCCTCACCCAGATGGTCGAATCCAACGGAATCACGCTCGAACAGATGGAGCAGAACATCGTCACACACCTCGACATCCCCATGCGCCGACCCGGCACACCAGAAGAGGCAGCCGAAATGGTAGGGTTCCTGGCCTCCGATTGAGCGAGCGTCAGTCCGTGATTGACAGCGCGCTGTCAAGTTGATACGGTCACGATATGCACGCGTCACCGCCTAACGACGACTGGACGCGGTTCGCCGTCGCCGTCTTCGCCCTCAATAGCATGCTCGTCGAGGCGGGTGAAGGAATCGTCGCTCCACTGGGCCAGAGCAGTGCGCGCTGGCAGGTACTCGGCCGGGCCTTCGCTCCAACCACCGTGGCGCACATGGCGCGCGACATCGGGCATGCACGCCAGAGCGTGCAGAGAGTCGCGGATGACCTACTGCGTGACGGCCTTCTCGAATATCGCCCGCATCCGCAGGACCGCCACACGCAGCTCGCTGCGCTTACCCCGCGCGGACGGGAGGTGCTGGAAGCCATATACAACCGCCAGCTCGCCTGGTCGCGCGATGTCGTCGCACGCATCGGCGCCGACCAACTGAGGGCCGCAATCGTGGCCCTCACGGAGGTCGCCGAAAGCCTCGGTACCGCATCCCACACCCCAGGAGAATCGCAATGAGCAGGTATATCGCCCTCTACCACGCGCCCCTCGATGTGGCGCAGCGCTTTGCGCAAGCCACCCCGAAGGAGGCCGCGCTCGGCCTCCAAGACTGGATCGACTGGTCGGCGAAACTCGGCCCTGCCCTCGTCGACCCCGGACAACCGCTCGGCAACGCGAAACTCGTCACGTCGGCCGGGGTCACCCGCCGGCCGCGACGACATCATCGGGATGTCGATCCTCGAGGCCGACTCCATGGATGACGCCCTCAGAATGGTCGAGGGACACCACCACCTGCGCTGGGCCGACGGCTGCAGCATCACCGTTCTCGAGGAAATGGGCGTACCGGAACTCGCCTAGCACCTTCCCCTGCCTTCGGCGCCGGGGTCGGTGCCCTCCCGGTCGTGCCGGACGGTCGCGAACATAGGTCACAGGCGGACGCGACCAGTTTCTTGGCGTGCGCCGGTTGACGAAATCCCTGCCCGTCAATAATAATTAGGCGTATGCCTAAGTATTATGATGAGCTCGACACGGTTCTCCGCGCTCTGGCGGATCCAACGCGCCGGGCCGTTGTGGAGCGGTTGGCGAAGTCCCCAGCCGTCGTGTCCGAACTCGCGGCGCCGTTCTCGATGGCGTTGCCGTCGCTGATGCAGCACCTGAGCGTGCTCGAAAACGCGGGGGTGGTCACGTCGCAGAAGCACGGACGGGTGCGCACCGTGAGCCTGCGACCGGGCGCCCTCGACGTGCTCCACCTATGGCTCGGTGAGCAACGAACCCCTGCAGAACACCAAGCCGACCGGCTCGGCATCCATCTAACCCTCACTAGCCCGAAGGAAATCTGACATGACCCGCATTCGCATGGACCTGTTCACCTCGCTGGACGGCTACACGCCGGACGACCCGACACCCGAGGATCCGATGGGCACCGACTGGGGACGCCTCACGGCGGCGTATTCCGCGACTCGCACCTTCCGCGAGCGAGTCTTCGGCGACACCAGCGGCGCCGGCACGACCGGCATCGACGATCAATATGTCGCCGCGTTCTTCGCCGCCGGCGTCGGCTCCGAGATCATGGGGCGGGGATGTTCGGGCTCCACGCCTTTCCCGACGACGTGGATTGGAAGGGCCGGTGGGGTGAGGAGCCGCCGTTCGGCACCCCGGTCTACGCCCTCACCCACACCGCACCGCGTCCGTCGATCCAGATGAAGGGCGGAACGACGTTCCACTTCCGCAATGCTGCAATCGAGGCCGTGCTCGCCGAGGCGACCGAGGCTGCCGGCGGCCTCGATGTGCGCATCGGCGGTGGAGTCGGCACCGCGGGCGACTTCCTGCGCACCGGCTTGGTCGACGACTTGCACCTCACGGTCGCCCCGGTCATCCTCGGCCGCGGAAATCGACTGTGGGACGACCTGGTCGGGCTCGACCTCAGCCACAAAATTTCGACAGAAGCGGCCGAGAGTGACACGACGCACCTCACCTTCACCCGATAGGAGATTCACATGACAATCGAACGCCGACTCGCCCGCGCCGGATTCACCCTGACCCGCGACTACCCCACTCCCCTCGAGCGCGTCTGGGACGCATTCGCCGACGAAGACCAGAAGCTCGGCTGGTGGGGCGCCGGCGACTCCATTGAACCCGGTGAGTGGGCATTCGACTTCCGCGTCGGTGGACGCGACGTCGCCGAGGGGACCTTTCACGACGGTCCGGTCTCGCGGTACGAGGCCACGTACACCGACATCGTCGAACACCTCCGCATCGTCACGACGTACGACATGTGGATCGACGGGGTCCACATGTCGACGTCGGTCGCGTCGTTGGAGTTCGAGTCGATCGACGAGGGCACCCGATTCACGCACGTCGAGCATGGTATCTTCTTCGACCAGTTCTGGGCCGACGGACCGGGCCGCGAATCAGGCACCCAGGGCCTGCTCGACGCTCTCGGCAACTACCTCGCCTGACACATTTCCCGCAATTGGACAGTAGCTGAGCAACCAATCCGGGCCGATGTCGTGGCTCAGGTGGTTGATGACTCGCCGAGCCGGGCTTCATGAAGTCGGGAAAAAGGTCTGCCAGGTAGCGAGGCTAAATCGGCTCACACACGGGCATCCTGCGTTGAGGAGGCCGAAGTGGACGAGGTGAGATCGACGAACCGCTCAGCTGCCGAAGTGCGGGTGCGCTCGAGACTGCCATCAGGGCGTTCGTCGAGACGGATGAGCCCCATGCGCCGCAAAAAGGGCGTCTTCGACTGCACGCCCGTGTGATCTGCCGACGCGGTGCGCGATGCGATCACGTCGTCGTCGACCAGGAACTCCTCGACGTTGCGCCCGCCAGAGGCATACGACCAGTCCACGAAATCGAGCAGCGGCCACCAGGTGTACCCACGAATATCATGGCCCTCGTCCCGTAGGGCGTGCACCGAGGCGATCGAATCGTCGAGCCAGCGCTTGCGGGTGTCGTCGTCACCCTCGATGCTCGTTTCGGTGATGAGTACCGGTAGGTCGTAGCGTTCGCTGAATCCGCGCAGAACGGCCGCGAGTCCAGCCGTCCAGCCATCGGTGGCAACCTGGTCGACTCGGCCGTCCACGGCGACGAGAGTGCGGGGCGTGAGCGCCGGGTAGTAGTTGACACCGAGCAGGTCGATCGCGGGTGGATCGGTTTCGAGCTCCGCGAGGTCCAGCTCAGAGGCGCCGTTCTCGAGCAACCATGACCGCTGCGGATGATCGGCTGTCACCCTGCCGAGCACCAGGTCCGTGGGCAGCGTCCCGAGGCCCTGCAGGTGAAGCGAATGATCCTTCAGCGCCTCATCGGCAGTTCCATAGAGCGATGACGCCTCGACGTGCACGATCACCGCTTCGGGGTTGGCCCGCCTGATGGCACGAATGGATCGGGCGATGCCGCGCGCGATGCTCATCGTCACCGTCGTCCACCCCGACCATCCGGTCAATGCCGGCGGCCACACTCCCCGGAGCCCGCTGAACGACGCGGTCGTCATGGGTTCGTTGAGAGGGGTGATGTGATCGACGACTCCGCGATAGCGTGCCGCGAAGGCGCCGGCGAACTCCGCGACGACGTCGGGGTAGTCCGGGTCGGCGAAAGCTCCAGCGAGCCAGCTTGGCGTGCCGTAGTGCACGAGGTCGGCGATCACCGTGAGGCCGAGTTCCCGTTGCGCGAAATCGAAGCGTTCGTCGAGCATCGACCAGTCGAACTCGTCCCTCGCGATATGCACCAGCGGCCAGTTGACGCCATATCTCACCGCGGTCGCGCCGAGGTCGCGTACGAGACTGAGGTCCGACCGCCAATTCTCGGTATGGCCGGTCAGGTCGTATTCATCGAGCGGCTCCATCTCGAAACCGGCGGCTGGATAGACGCAGGTGTCTTCGATACCGGCGATCCAGGCAAAGTCGCCCTTGAAAAAATTCACTTGAGTCCTGTCGTCGCCACGCCTGCCACGAAGTACTTCTGGGCGAAGAAGAACCCGATCGCAATAGGCAGAAGGGAAATGGTCGCACCGGCGAGTAAAACAGCGTGGTCGGTCACGTGCTGCCCGCCGAACAGGGTAAGGCCCGCCGGCAGGGTGAGCATGTCAGGAGAGCTGGTGATCACGAGCGGCCAGAGCAGGTCATTCCACAGGTTGACGAAGTTGAGAATGGCCACGGTGGCGAGCGCCGGTTTCGCCAGCGGCATGATGATCTGCCAGTAGATGCGAAGGTGACCGGCGCCATCGATGCGGGCCGCCTCATCCAACTCGGCGGGAATGCTGATGAAGAACTGCCGAAGCAGGAAGATCCCGAACGCACTCGTCGCCCTCGGGATGATGAGGCCTTGGTAGGTGTTGAGCCAGTTGAGATGGAACAGTTCGATGAACACAGGGATGAGCGTCACCTGGAACGGCACCATGAGCGTTGCGATCACCAGAACGAAAGCAACAGTGCGACCGCGAAACCGAAGCCGCGCGAGGGCGTAGGCGGTGAGCGAGTCGAACAGCAGGCACAGTGCAGTCGTAACACCGGCGAAGACGAAGGAGTTGAACAGCAGTCGTAAGAACGGGAGTTGCTGCCACACGCCGATGTAGCCGTGAAGGGTCCAGGTCGTGGGAACGAGGCTGGCCGGGTTGCCGAACAGGTCGGACTCGCTCCGAAACGAACCCGACACCATCCAGATGAAGGGAACTATCGCGAGCACCACTCCGATGCTGAGGAGAACCCATTTGAAGACCGCGGCGACGCCCGCGGTCCTGCGGACGGCCCCGCCGCGGATCGTCCGTGCGGATGAGGTATTAGTCGACATCGTTGTACCTGAATAATCTGAGCTGGAGTGCGGAAATGATCATGATGATGGCGAAAAGTACCCACGAGATCGCTGAAGCGTAGCCGGTGCGAAAGTTGACGAACCCCTCGCGGTAGAGCTCGTTGACGAGGCTGTCGGTCACAAACAGCGGGCCGCCGCCGGTCATCACGTACACGAGGTCGAACACCTGGAACGACTGGATCGTGAGAATGAGCGTCGTGAAGAGAAGAGTCGGACGGATGCTGGGCAGCGTGACGAAGGCAGTCAGCTGACGGTTGTTGGCACCGTCCAATCGCGCGGCCTCGTACCTCTCGGCGGGAACCCCTTTGAGTCCCGCGACGAAGAGCACCATCGCGAACCCGACGTTGCGCCAGATAGCGACGAAGATGACCGACGGCAGCGCGAGGTGCGTCGACTGCAGCCAGGTGATGGGGGTGATGCCGAGCAACTGGGTCAGTCCGCCGACGAGTCCGATGCTCGGGTCGAGGAGGAACTTCCAGACGAGGCCGATCGAGACCAGCGAGACGATCGTCGGAAAGAAGAAGATCGAGCGCACGATGCGCGTGATGAGGTTCTCCCGCAGGAGCAGGAGGGCGACGAGAAAACCGATGATGATGACGACGACGACTGTCGAGACGGTGAATATCAGGGTGACGGAAAGGGCGTTCCAGAAATGTGGGTCATGGAAAAGCTCGATGTAGTTGCCGAACCCGACCCATTGCTGGTCGACAGCGCCGATGGTCCAGTTGAACAAGCTGTAATACAGCGACTGGAGAATCGGCCAGAAAACGAAGGCGCCGAGGATGATTGCACTCGGAGCCATGAACAGGATGGCCGGCGAGAGCCGGCGCTTGTAGACACGGCGGGGCTTCGCCGACCCGGAGCCGCCGCGCGCGGCGCGCGACGACTCCGGGTGTGTGGCGGTGGCAGACACTACGACTTGCACCCCGTGAGACCGTTGATGGTCGCGCCGATAGACGCGGTCGAGCCGGCGACGCTTTGGCCACGGGTGATCTGGCCGATCAGCGGCACGTATCCGTCGGCGTCGACCTGGGTGGCGTTCGGCACACCGGGCAGGTAGAGACGCGAGTCGGGCACCTGGGCGGCGAACACGGAGACGACCGGATCGGCCTTGAGTTTGGCGTCATCCGAAAGGTCGGTGCGCAGTGGCGGGAAGCCGGTGGAGAGCGAGAACTTCTGCTGCACGGACTTGCTGGTCCAGTAGGCGAGGAATTCCTGGGCCTGCGCCGGGTACTTGGTCTTCGCCGAGATCGAGAGCGGTGCGGTCGACCCGAGGGTCACCTTGCCGTTAACTCCGACCGGGATGGTCGCGATTCCCAGGTCGATGCCCGCATCCTTGAAGCCGGGCGCGGCCCACGGTCCGTTCATCTCCATGGCGGCCTTGCCCGCGGAGAAGAGGGAGTCGGCCTCTGCGCCGGTGAGTCCGACCGGAGCGATCTTGTCGTTGACGACCATGTCGCTCCAGGTCTTCAGGCTCTTCTGCCCGGCCGCGCTCTGTACGACACTGCAGTTCTTGGCGTTGACGATGTCGCCACCTTCGAGCCACTGCAGAATGGGCCACATCTGGATCGTCTGGTTGTCGGCCAGTGCGAGTCCGAACTGGGTCTGACCGCCGTCGATCGTGAGCTTCTTCGCGTCGGCGGCGAACTCCGCGACCGTGGTGGGCGGCCCGGAGATACCGGCTGCAGCGAAGGCCTTCTTGTTGTAGTACAGGCTGAGGGTTGCGAAGTTGGCTGGTACCGCGTAAAGCTTCTTGTTATAGGTGAACTCTGTGACTGTGCCGGGCGCGAGCTTGTCGACGTTGATCTGCGTATTCGACGAGCCGGTATTGGTGAGCGGCAGCACCGAGTTGGTCTTCACGTACTGTGCGACCGCGTTCGGGTCTGAGCTCGGCGTCGCGAGGTCGGGCCCCTGGCCGGTGAGCCAGGCGGAAGGCAGCTTCTGCTGGATGGTGTCCCACGGCTGCACGGTCATGGTCACTTGGATTTTGGGATGCGAGGCGTTGAAGTCTTTGACGATCTCGGCGTAGCCGGGGCGGTCGCCGCCGGTGAATCCGGTCCAGACGGTGAGGTCGACCTTTCCACCGTCGGATCCGGAGTTCGATGGGCTGCCCGAACAGGCGGCCATGGCCAGCATCATGCCGATGGCACCGATGCCGATCGCGATCTTGCTTTTCATTTGTGCTCTCCTTTGAGTGTGATTTGTTGTGGTGCGCTGTGGATGTTCATGGCGGGATTAGCGGTGTGCCTGTGCTCCCTCCGGCACGCAACCGCATGAGCTGCGGAGCGTGAGGGAGACGGGAAGTGTCTGGTGGGCTGGTCCGTCGGTCACGCCGTCGATGATGTCGAACAGTCGCTCCGTCGCCACCCTGGCGAGGTCTTCAGCGGGAACGCTCACGGTCGTGATGCTGGGCGTGGTCAGTCGTGAGAGACCGAAGTCGTCGAACCCGACGATGGCGACATCCCCTGGCACGCTCAGCCCCTGGTCGGTGAGTGCTTCGAGCCCGCCGAAGGCCATGTCGTCATTGGCGAAGACGATTCCATCGATGTCGTGGATGCGGTCGCCGAGCGACTGCACCGCCTGCCATCCGGCATCCTCGCTGAAGTCGCCCTCGACCACGAACGACGACTCGACAAGCCCCGCCTCGGTGACGGCCGCGAGAAACCCCTCGCGGCGGTCGATCGACGTCTGGTGGTCGAGCGGGCCCGTGACATGCATGAGCCTGGTGCGGCCATGTACCTCGATGAGATGGCGCGTGATGGCCGATTCGGCGGCGACGTCGTCGATGCCCACGGTAACGGAGTCCGGCAGGTAGGGAAAGTTGCCGACTAATACGACCGGGAGTCCGCTCTGCGACAGACGCTCGACGTTGGGGTCGGTGACGGCCGCGCTCGTGACGATCGCGCCATCCGCGCTTTTCGATCGCATGACTCGCTCATAGGCGGCGAGCCCGTTCGCCTCGTCGGAGTTGGTCGAGACCAGCACCTGGGTGTCTCGATCGTTCGCGACCGACGACACCCCGGTGAGCACGTGCATGAAGTAGCTGTGACCAAAGACGTGACGGGTGGTGTTCGGCACGATGAGGGCTATCGCGCCGGCGCGCTGATTGCGCAGGGCACGAGCTGCGGAGCTCGGCACGTAGCCGAGTTCGGCGGCCGCCGCGCGCACCATGGTCTTTGTCTTCTCGCTGATTCGCGAACTGTCAGACAGGGCCATCGAGGCCGCGGATGCTGTGACCCCGACACGTTCAGCCACATCGCGCAGCGTGATCGCCTGCCGTTCGGTGGGCACCTTTGCCATCTGTCATTCCTTTGCTCAGCCCTGCTTTATCGTTAAAGCACATCAGCCAAAAAATACTCCAACCGGAGAAGGTCGGAGAAGCTCAATCGATAAAGCACAACCATACCCACGAGCCCCAGAGGCGTCAAGCAGGAAGCCGAGGCGGTGCTCCACGCGACCGACGCATACCAGGCTCTACTTCTTTTTGTCCTTGCCGTTTCCGCCCTTGTTGCTCTTGTCGTTCTTCGGCACGCTGGTCGTTGCGGGCACGGCCGGGGAAGGCGCCGGCGCTGGTGTCGACGAGCTGGACGGCGTCGGAGTGGTGCTGATCGTCGGGGTGTGTTGGACCTGCTCGTGCGAGGTCGACAAGAGCGGGATCACCAGGAGACCGAGCGCGAGCAGTGCCGCGAGGACGGCGATGACCGCTGCGGCGACAAGTCGACGTCGAAATCGTCGGACGGAGGAATATTCCGACGGCTGATCGGTGGCTGCGGGTATGGGAAGCACCTTCGTCGCAGCGGGCAGCGCCTCGGTCTCGTCGTTCCCGGCCTCGGGTGCCTCGACCGGCAGGATCCACTCGTCGAGCCTGTTCCCGATCTCTCGAGTTCGTACGGCCACTTCCATCGCGGTGGGGCGAAGCGCCGGATCGCGAGCAGTCATCTGTGAAAGAAGCGCAGTCCATGCATCGGGGATTGTGGCTGGGATGGATGGATCGTGGTCGATCCGAGCACTCATCGCTTCGACGATTGTGCCGGGGTAGGCACGTTCACCGGTGAGGCATTCCAGCACGACGAGTCCGAGCGCATAGATGTCCGCTTCCGGGCCTGGTTCGGCCCCCGAGGCTTGTTCCGGGCTCAGATATGACGCCGTTCCCACAACAGTTCCGATCGTCGTCATTCGATCGGCGCCGACGAGATGTGCGATCCCGAAATCAGCGAGTTTCGCTCGATGGGTTGGTGTGGGAAGTCCGGTCGGCACGAGCAGGATGTTCGCTGGCTTCAGATCACGATGGACGACGCCGATCGCGTGGACAGCGACGAGCGCTTCTGCGATATCGGAGGCGATCAGAGCCGACACGTGGCCCCGCAGCGGACCCTGTGCCAGAGTCGAGCGCAGGTCCGGTCCGTCGACCAGCTCCATGACGAGATAACTCGGCATAACTGATTCGGCGCCCGCGAGATGAGCGTCATGGAGGGTGACGAGGTTCGGATGGTTCAGACGGGCGAGTACGTCTACCTCACCGTGGCGGCGAGCATCGTCATTCGCGGCACCAGCGGCAAACAACTTCACGGCGACCTGCCGATGGAGCCGTATGTCATCGGAGCGATAGACGGTTGCCATGCCACCGCGGCCGATGATACTGGTCACTCGATAGCGATCCGAGAGGAGTTGCCCGATCCAGGGATCGTCCGGGTCCATGGCGCTCCTCCCTGATAACTTGTCGGGTTCGCTAGCGTAACTAGCAAAATGCGTCTTCACTGGTCAGTGTGACTGATTCATTCGATTACAGCGAACTCGTGCATCCGATGAGCTCAACTCCTGCGCCAGCCGAATCCGATCCACGACCGGGGATCAGCGTCATGGAGGCCCTTCAGGTCTATCACGCAGCCGAGGCAGCCATGCGCCGACGAACGGGATCGGCGATGAGGCTGGGGGGCAACGACCTTCTGGCGCTTCGCTTCCTTCTCGACAACCAGGCCGCCGGGCGAATTACAGCATCCAAGGATGTGACGAGATACCTTGGCATCTCAAGCGCCTCCACCACTGTTCTTCTCCATCGACTAGAGAGGGGCGGATTCATCGAACGACGTCCGAGCAGCACCGACAGGCGTTCTATCGAGATCGCGCCGACTGCGTCTGCCGAGGGCGACACCGGCCCACTTCTGGCCGTCGCCCAGAATCAGATCGCCGATGCATCGAGAACCCTGACGACGGAAGAAGGGCGGATCGTCACGAGATTCCTCACGCTGATGCGCAAGACCGTCGACCAGATCGGATAGGAGTCCGCCGCTGCCATCCTCTCTCGTGAGCCATTTGTCAAGACATTGCTAGATAGATGAACTAGTTGTTAGATGATCTACGTAACGTCCGAATGACGTATTCGGGCCGACTCACCACCAAGGAGATCGAACAGTGAACATTCTCGTCATCATCGTCGCGGTCATCGCGGTTGTCCTTCTCATCACCGGCGGAGTTGTTCCGTCGCTCAATTTCCTGCTCTGGGTAGGGATTGTGCTGCTCGTCATTGCAGCCATCGTCTATCTCCTGCGTTTTCTCACCGGCAGCCGACGCGGCTGAGCCAGTGACCAACAAGCCTGAAAGGACAACCTACTCATGAGCCTCGGAACTGGAATCGTACTTTTTGTCATCGGCGCCATACTCGCGTTCGCCCTCCAAATCCAGGTCACCTGGATCGATCTCCACCTCGTCGGCTACATCCTCATGGCCGCCGGAGTGGTGGGCATCATCCTCGGCATCGTGCTGATCACCAGACGTCGCCAAACGACGGCCACCTCACGCACCGCCGTGGATCCCGCCACAGGTGACCGGGTCTCGCGCAGCACCGTCGACCGCGACGACCCGCTGATCTAACGGAAGGTCCTTCGACCGGCTCGAGTGGGCATCACCGTGCCCACTCGGCCGAGTACGTCCTACCCCGCACTGTCTGAGAGGGTGTGAAGACTGCTGTAGCGGGCGGCGGCGAAGTCAGCGGTGGCGGTTGAGAAGCCACCAGGTGGTCACGAGGTCTTCGGTGCGGCGTACATCCAGACCGGTCAGCTCCCGGAAGCGGTTCACGCGGTCAACACCCGGTTCGAGCTAACGCGGCCGGGAACCGTTGGGCGCCCGCTGTGGGGTGTTGAGGTGGCCTTCGCCGTGCCGCACGAGGTTCACGGCCAGGAAGTGCACGCGGCAATCGTCGCGCCAGAGGGCCAGTCGGTGGACGCCGAAGAGGTTGCCGCGTTCACTCGCGAGCGCGTGGCTGCCTACAAGTACCCGCGAGTGATCCACGTTGTCGACTCGCTCCCACTCGGACCGAGCGGAAAAGTGCTCAAGCGGGTACTGACCGACCAGTTCGCGCCGGGCGGCGATACGGAGCCGACGCCCCATGCGGCATCCAGCACAGGTTAGATTGAACGCGATCGAAGGAGATCCCATGAGCGTCATCGAACAGGCCGCGCCGTCGGCCGCCGCGAACACCGGGGCGCTGACGGATACTGAGCGAGAGCATTTCGACTCCCTAATTGCGGAACTGCAGGCTGGAGAGATGGCCTGGGCAGCCGTCTCGCTCGCCGATCGCGCCGAACTGCTGATGCGGGTGCACGCCTCGGTCGCCGCATCCGCTGAGGACTGGGCGCTGACCGCGGCCGCCCTCAAGGGCATGGACCAGTCGTCGCCTCTCGTCGGCGAGGAGTGGATGTCCGGACCATACTCGATGCTGACGGGACTTCTCACCGTCGCCGGGAGCCTGCAGTCCCTGGCCGCCCTGCGCAATCCGCTCGACGGCCTCACCTTCGGCACCGCGCCGGGCGACCGCATCACGGTGCCGATCATGCCGGCCTCGACCTTCGAGGGCATGCTCATGAACGGCTTCACGGCCGAGGTATGGATGCCGCCGGGCGTCGACGGTGAGACGATTCGCGCCGGCGTCGGCCTGGCCTCACGGCGCACCGACCAGACCCACGGTGTCGGACTGGTGCTCGGAGCAGGCAACATCACCTCCATTGCCCCGCTCGACGTGCTCTACGAGCTGATCGCCAACAACCGGGTCGCGCTGCTCAAGCTCAACCCGACCATGGCGGCGATGGAGCCGGTCTATGCGAAGGCGCTCGCGCCTCTCATCCAGCTCGGGGTTCTGCGCATCGTGCAGGGTGGCAGTGAGGCCGGCAGCTATCTCGTGCGTCACCCGGGCATCGCGCACGTGCATATCACCGGCAGCGCGGCCACCCACGACGCTATCGTTTACGGCTCGGGCAAGCAGGGCCGAGCCAACAAGCAGGCTGGCATCCCGACGCTGGAGAAGCCGATCACCAGCGAACTCGGCGGCGTCTCGCCGATCATCGTCGTTCCGGGCGACTGGACCAACGCCGACCTCGCCTTCCAGGCCGAGCACGCGGCGACCATGCGGCTGCACAACGGCGGCTACAACTGCATCGCCGGTCAGGTCGTCATCCTCAGTTCTGACTGGCCGCAGAAGGATGCTTTCCTGGCCGAGTTGCGCCTCGTGATGGACACCGCTCCCGGTCGCACGGCGTGGTATCCCGGCAGTGACGACCGCATGAACACGGCGCGCGCATCGTATCCGGATGCCGTCGCCCTCGGCCCGGGAGGCGCACGCCTGCTCATCGACGCCTCCGCCTCGGCCGAGGTGATGGAGTCGACGGAGTACTTCTCTCCCGTGCTCGGTGTGGTCGAACTGGCCGGCACCGGACAAGCGTTCCTCGACGCCGCCGTCGCGACATCGAACGAGAAGCTGGTTGGCACCCTTGGCGCCAACGTCATCATCGACCCCACGGAGCGCAAGCGGCTCGGCGCAGGCTTCCGCGAGGCCATCGCCCGGTTGCGCTATGGCAGCATCGCCATCAACGCGTGGACGGGGGTCATATTCCTGACAGCCGCGGCGACCTGGGGTGCCTTCCCGGGCCACACACTCGAGGATGTGCAGAGCGGCCGAGGTGTTGTGCACAACGGCCTGCTGCTCGATGGCCCCGAGCGCACAGTGCTGACCGGCCCGTTCCGCCCGTTCCCGCGCTCGGTGCGACACGGCGAGAACGCCCTCATGCCCAAGCCGCCGTGGTTCATCACAGCGCGGAGCGCTGCCATGACCGGGCGCAGGCTCACCGAATTCGCCGCCAAGCCGGGCTGGAGAAGGATTCCCGCCGTGTTCGCGGCGGCCTTCAAGGCATAGGGGCGGTCTCCTACCGGCTAGACCCGGATGCTCCGCAGGAACAGCTCCGTCAACTGCCCGGCCACGACGGTTGTGGTCTCAGGCCCGTCCGGCGAGTACCACTGCGGCAGGTAGTGCGTGTCGCTGAAGAAGTGCGCGATGAGCACCGCCGACGGGATGTCGGTGCGGTAGAGCCCCTCGGCCTGCCCTCTCTCGAGGAGCACGGCGAAGGCGTCGTGGTATTCCCGGCGACGTCGGGTGACCTCCAGCTGCCGCGGCGCGCTCAGCATGTGGGCGCTGCGGAAGAAGACGGTGCCTTCCCGCAGCGAGTCGATCGAGGTCTCCACCACGTCAACGCACACGGCGCGAACTACGTCGTCGGTCTGTCCTCCGCGGGCGATGATGTCATCCATTCGGCTCTTCTGCATCGACAGCAGGCGGTCGTAGATGCCGAACAGCAACTCGTCCTTGGATTCGAAGTAGTGGTACATCGCGCCCTTGGTGACGCCAGCGGCCTCCACAATCTGCTGCACAGCGGTGTTCGCGTAGCCCTGCGCGGCGAACAATTCGACAGCGGCACGCCTCACGTCGTCCGCGACACTGGTCGGCCCCATCACCAGAGCGGGCGGATGCTGATGCCACCGTCGATGGCGAGCGTCTGGCCGGTGATCCAGGCGGCGTCGTCCGAAAGCAGGAATGCCACCGGCCCCGCCACGTCGTCAGGCACTCCGAGCCGCTTCAGCACGTAATCGGCGGCGGCCTCATCCTCGTGCCCCTCGTAGAGTGCCCGCGCGAAGTCGGTTTTCACGACGGCGGGCGCGACGGCGTTCACCCGGATGCGCGGGCCGAGTTCCTGTGCCAACTGCACGGTGAGGTTGATCAGCGCCGCCTTGGAGACCCCGTACGCGGCGATTCCCGGGCTCGCGGTAGTGCCTGCGATGGATGCCAGAGTGACGATGGATCCGGCGAGCCCGGCGGCGACGGCCTCGCGCGTCCAGGCCAGTGTGGCGATCACGTTGACCTCGAGGATCTTGCGCATCGCCGCCTCGTCTACCTCGAGCAGCGGGCCGTACGCCGGGTTGATGCCGGCGTTGTTGACCAGGTGGTCGAGTCGACCGTGCCGCGCCGCGATGTGTTCGTAGACGGATGCTCGATGCTCGGCGTCGTCGGACTTGCCAGCGACCGAGCTCGCGCGCTCGCCGAGCTGGGCAACGGCCTCATCCAGACTCTCCTGCTTGCGACCGGTAATGACGACGGATGCTCCCTCCGCGACCAATCGCTGCGCGATCGCGAGACCGATGCCCCGACTTCCCCCGGTGATCAGCGCCACCCTGTCCTGAAACCTTTGCACGTTCGCCTCCTCGTCGAGCAGCGGCCTACCGACCGCGCGGTATGTCGATGCTACGCGGTCGACGCGACGGTGATCGTCGCTCCCCCGTGGCGACTTTCCGGTGGTTACTGCTGCAGGGTCATGGCATAGATCTGGAGGTCGCTGTTCCGTTGCCAATCGAGCCCGCCGGATCCTGGTGCGACCCAGGCTGGTACTGATGGGGTGGCCAGGGACAGCGAACGCACCTGCTTGCCAGGCGTCAAGGGCACCGTGGTCTCGTAGAGCGAGGCCTTTGTCGTGGTCTTCCCGGTTCCGGCTTTGAGTTGGTAGGCGGTGTCGAGCGCGACGGTGTTGCCGAAGTCCGCGGTCTTGTTGGCCCAGCCGGTCAGTTCGAGCAGGACCGTTGCGGTGCTGCCGTCTGTATAGGTGACGACGGCGGTGGCCGACGCGGCACCCGTCAATGAATCCAGGATTTCGTCGTCCGCGCTTGGTGTCGCCGACGGCTGTTCACCGGGTTCTTGGGAACGGCCCCCCGCGTGTGAATGCCAATGCGGCGAACCGTTCGCCGATCCGTTGATGGGCCTCGGGGCCAGGGTGGAGACCGTCAGGCAGCGGGAGCTGGAGAGCATCCGCCTGCCCATACAGGCTCGTGCCGTCCAGGTAGTGCAAGTGCGTGTCCGCCGCTCGCCGTTCCACCAGCGAGGCGAGTTCTCGTCGAATCACCTCCAGGGTCAGGGCTCCGCGAGCTACCTCTTCTGGTCGGCCGGTGGCGATGAACTGCACATGATCGGTGCCGAGGGTGGAGACATCCACGGCACCTGGCCCCGGCGTGTTCTCGTGGATGCCGCAGAAGATCGGCGAGATGAGCACGATCGGAGTGGTGGGATGGCCATCCCTGATCGTGTCGAGGAAGCCGTGCACGGCCGGCACGAACGCGCGCAGACGCATCGCATCCGTGTTGACGACGTTGATGCCGAGCTTGACGCTGATGAAGTCCGCCGACGAATCGCGGATGACGCGAGCCATGAACGGGTCGACCAGCGCGCTGCCACCGAAACCCAGGTTATGGAGATCGACGCCGGCGAGGCGTGCCGAGACAACCGGCCAGATCTCGGTAGGGGCGGCGGCGTTCGAACCGTGGCTGATGGAACTGCCATGGTGTACCCATATCGGTGCCGGCGAATTGTCCGCCTGGATCGGTGCGTCGGAGCGAAGCGAGACCAGTTCGATGGACTCGTTGTGCGGGAGCCAGATCTCAATTCGGTTGGAACCTGCAGGCAGCGCGGACACCAGGGTCGTGTGGGGTTGGCCCGATTCGAACGAGGTCGTACCGGATTCGAAGTCGACCACCATGGCGTCGCCACCATCGAGGGTGTCTCGGCTGAACAGCTCGCCATTGACAGTCACATCCACGGATCCGCGTGGCCGGTCGGCACCGCGATAAGCGACCCGGGTCGGGTGCGTCACCAATTCGATCACTGTCGCCATGGTGCTCAGCGACAGGCGCACTCCCGACGGCTGGGATTCCATGGAGAGCAGCTGCGCGTCCGGATACTGCTGGCGCACCCAGGCGGGAAGGCGGTGCAGCCGCACACCTCGGTCAGTCGCTTCGAACTCTGCACCTCCGCGGAACAGGTTCGCCGAGATGTCGGTGGTGATCATAGTGAATTCCTATTCGGATGGTGTCGGCCACGCGCGGAACAGCGCGTCCAGCGCGGTGAGGATACGCTGCCACGACGCCTCGGTATCCGGCTCACGATGGGCGAAGTTGCCAGCTCGCTCCAGCGTGATGAAACCGTTGACGGAGGCACCGAGCATCCGCGTGACGTGGACGAGTTCGTCGTCTGGCAGGGCATATCCACGAAGTACGGCGAAGGTGAGAGTCACGACGCGCGCCGCAGCCTCCGACTGCACCGTGGATGATGCGGCCGGCCGTTGCAGCGCCTCCCACCGACCTGGCCACCGCCGGGCGTAGGCGCGCTGTGCGTCGGCCAGGCCGACGAGCGCTTCATGACCGGCGCGACCGGCCACCGCGGTGGCGATCTGCTCGGCGAGTTCGTCAAGGGCCAATTCATGGACGCCGTCCAACACGGCGGCGCGATCCCGGACATGGCTGTACAGGCTTGCCGTCTGCACGCCGAGCTGACGCGCGACTGCCGACAGGGAAATCGCGTCGAATCCGCTGAGGTCCGCGAGATCTGCGGCTGCGGTGATGATCGACTTCGGAGTCAAGCGTGCCCTGGCCATGCAGCCAACCTAACACCTTTAGGTAAAACTTGTGCTGCCTTAGGCTGCGTGAAAGGTCGAACCACCACATTTCTGGGCGCCGTCTGTGCACGCCGTTCGCGGCTGTGGAGTTGATCGATAAATGGCGGTGTTCTGTGATCGCTCGGTGTCGCTGGTGTTCTGCTAATTGGTGAGAGCTCGAGATGTTCTATAGAACGTCGCTCGCGACATTCCGAGGTCCCGAGCTACCTGGGCGGCTGGGTCGCCGCCTTCGACAAGGCGGATGGCGCTTCGGATCTGGCTGTCGGTGACGCGTTGTGGGCGTCCACCGAGGTCCTTGCCGGCGTCGCGGCGCTTGCTGACAGAGTCGATGATCCGCTCGCGTTTGATATACGTGGAGCGTAGACAACAGCGAGCTTCGAACCATCCTCGACGCGACAGTAGTTGCCGACCCAGCGGTCTGTTTCCACTCCGGGGACGGACAAGGTCGCGATGACCTTCCACTGATAGCCGTCCGTAGCGACTTCTCGACTCTGACAAAACGTTCGCCTTCGACGCCAGACTCGGATACGCGACTGGCGCGGCCGCCGATCCCTCGAGTGAGTCGATCAAAGGCGGAGGCGATGATTCACGCAAATTGAGTGTGCAGACGACGGGGTCAAGTTCCGATCCTGGAGAAGCGGAGCGTGCGTGCGCAGTTTCGCGCAACGACCCCAACAGCCAGGTACTGCAACCAATGCCTCGTCAGGTCGAATGGGCCGTTGATCGTGCTGTCGCTGGTGAACTAACGATTCAACGGCCGGCGAACTGGAACAACTTAGGAATGGCCGCATACACGCCGCAGGGAATGTTTCCAAGAGGAGCGCTATCGGGCGGTGGAAGATTGCCCGCCCAGATCGTTCTGGGAGTTCTTGCTCAAGAATCCAACCTGTGGCAAGCATCGAGATTCACAACCCCCGGCGAAACCGGCAACCCCCTGATCGGCAACTATTACGGTAGAACCGACCTGACGGCAGGCATCGGCGACAATTCATTTTGGCGTATCGCATTCCTGGCCGATGCCGACTGCGGATACGGCGTGGGACAGATCACTGATGGAATGCGGCTCGCGGGCATGGAGGGCAACAACCCGCCCGCGCTTCCAGTAGCCCAACAGCGCGCCATCGCGCTCGACTACACGGCAAATATCTCCAAAGTCGTTCAGATGCTTCAAGACAAATGGAACGAATCCCGCGATGCGGGAACTACTGTCAACAACGGGGACCCATCCAAAATCGAAAACTGGTTTGCCGCAGTCTGGGCTTACAACTCCGGCTTTCACCCCTACGTCAACAGCCAAACTCCGTGGGGTTTGGGCTGGCTAAACAACCCCGTCAATCCGGTCTATAACGCCGGTCGCCACGCCTTCCTTGATGGCAATCCGGCTGACGCTGCCCATCCTCAGCTCTGGCCATATCCCGAGAAAGTTATGGGCTTCGCCGCGAATGCGTTGAGTCTTGTCGAGCATCAAACAGCAACCTCCGTGGACGAAGTAGCGGCATTCCGCCCGGCCACCTGGAACGGGGGTGACATCGGTGGGCCAGCCAACCGCACAGCCGTGAAACCGCCGCTCGGTACCTTCTGCACCCAAGCGGTCAACGGCTGCATCCCCGGGGGGACGCTCCAAGACCCGACATGCACGGTTGCCGACGACCACTGTTGGTGGCATGGCAATGCCACATGGAAGTCGAACTGTGCAGATACATGCGGATTGGAATTCAACCGTTTCACGCCCGCGGCGTCCTATATGGCGGAGCAGCCCAATGGAACGAGCTTTCCGGCCAACTGTGGGACGACTGGTCTCCCGGCAGGAGCGCTAGTGATAGATGACCTTCCGCTGGTAGTGAATGGGACAACCGTCAGCCAAGCCCCAGTACGCCCGGGATGCGCCGCGGTGGCATCCAGCGGGACATTCGCACTCAATTTCGGAACGGCGAACTCGAATGGTTCCCATCCGTCGAAGATTGACCTCCAACAGCTCGGGAGCGGCTTCAACGGACACTTCTATTTCACCCACACGCGAAATGTCGACAATCCGAGCTTGGGATCCAGTGTCGTGGGCCAATGGACGCTCAACCAAACATTCACTAACCAGTGGGCACGCGTAATGGTACATACGCCCGACCATGCCGCCTTCACACAGCAAGCTGTCTATAAGGTTAACACGGGTAGTGGCACCGAATCTCGCTCTCTCACTCAGCGCACGTATCAAAATCAATGGCGCTCGATCGGCGTATTCCAATTCAACGGCCAACCGAGCATTTCGCTTTCGAACATCACCAAGGACGGTGATGGTGTAGACGATATAGCTTGGGACGCGGTCGCTATCCAACCGCTGGCAGCTAAGCCCGCGGACTTCATCGTATCGATGGGTGACTCCTATTCATCTGGTGAAGGCGCCCCAAGTCTGTCGGTGCCCCGATACGCCCGCGATTCGGATAACAACGGGAACCCCATGGACACCGGTCCTCACGTGACGTATTCCGACGAAACTGCGGGGAACCGCTTCACGGACGCTTGCCATCGATCGCCCCTTGCCTGGCCCCGAAAAGCGATTGTCGGAGCGAGTACGACCCAGAGTGTGGGCGCAAGAGCAGATTCTTTGGCCAGCGATCTCGACTTTCATTTCACAGCGTGTTCCGGAGCCACCTCTACTCAGATGAAGGCGGGCAATAAAGGTCGGTTCCGCGAGTTGAGTCAATTGGATCAGGGCTACCTGGACGCCAACACCACACTGGTCACACTTAGCATCGGGGGCAATGACATCGGGTTCGGCGACGTTCTCCTCGCCTGTGTCACTACGTATTTCGGTTCGGGCCATTGCATGGACCAGACGCCGGACGGAACTGTGCCACTACATCAGTCCACGGATTTGAAGATCAACGGACTGCCTTCAACTTTGACACCACTCCTTTCACAGATCCAAGCCAAGGCACCTAATGCGAAGATCCTTCTCATGGGCTACCCGCCGATCTTCCAATCCGGCGGGGCCTGCGTTCTAATCAGGGGGCCTGAGGATGAGACATGGCTTAACCACGTGTCCCAATTGCTGAACCAGACGCTGCAAGGAATCGCAACCTCTGCAAATACGTCAACTCACCCGGTGTACTTTGGCGATCCGACTAATGCCTTTTATAACAGGGGGGTTTGCGGGACCAATCCAGCGATAAACCCGCTACTCGGTTACGTGAACGGCCTTGAAGGCAACCGAACGTACGGCGACCAGCCCATGGTGAACTGGGCGATACCCGGTCCGAACTTTCAGCTGGGTGTCTCGCAGCAGAGCATTCACCCGAGTAGGGATGGGACGACCCTCTACGCTCAAGTCATGCAGTCAACGTTGGCGGGGAATTATTGAAGGCCATCGATTGCCTCGACCGGCCGTCATAGGGCACAACGCGTGTGAAGTGGGAGCAGATATTGGAGTCGAAGACACTGCGCTCTAATCGTGTGGCCATTGCATCGACAGTTTTTGTCGGCGCCGCTGTCCTGTTGGGGATTTTCATATACGCAACGTTCCTCCCCCTTCCAACGCCCGGGACAGGTGCCACCGATGGGTCGGCAGCTCGCCTATTGATAGCCCTAGTGCTCAGCCTTGTCGACTTCGGTCTACTTATCGCTGGATTGGTTCTAGCGATCGTCGCGGTAAGTCAAAGGGACCGTCCGAAGACTCTGGCGGTAATCATCCTCATTGTTTGCCTCCTCCTTATCGCGGCTGCTGTTGCTCTCACGTTAGGCGGGACGACCTTCAAACCCCCTTCGTTGTTCTGAGGTGTCGGCAGATGAGTGAACGAAGCATTGGCGCGGCCATTCAGTGCCGAGGGGATAATTATCTCGGGTACTCCATCGATTCCCGGATGAAGTCCGAACTCGCCGCCGCGGCGCTGCGTAACGCGATCGCGCTCCGCGCCCCGGCCGGCACGATCGTACATTCCGACAGGGGCAGCCAAGCCGTATTCAACCGGTCGTCGCAACAGTTGTTTGTTGGGTCGAGCGTAGCTGGTCGGCGAAGGCTTCTGCGGGGGTGCGCCAGCCCAGGATTCCGCGTGGCCGGTTGTTGATGATGTCGGCGACCGCTTGGATCTCTGCCGTGCTCCATCGGGAGATGTCGGTGCCCTTGGGGAAGTATTGCCGGAGCAGCCCGTTGAGGTGTTCGTTGCTGCCGCGTTGCCAGGGGCTTTTCGCGTCTGCGAAGTAGACCGGCAACCCAATCTCTGTGGTCAGGAGGGCGTGCGCGGACATCTCTTTGCCTCGATCCCAGGTCAGCGACCGGCGCAGCTCCTCGGGTAACGTCTCGAAGGTTCGGGCGAGTGCGTTCTTCATCGTGACCGCCCCGTAGCCAGCCAACGCGGGACCGTTCTTCTTTGGCTTGATCAGGCCGTAGCCCTTTTGTCGGGGCAGGTGGACGAGCATCGCGAAGCGGGTGGTGCGGTCGATCAGAGTCGCGATCGCGGACCGGTTCAACCCGATGATGAGGTCCCCCTCCCAATGCCCGGGAACGGCTCGGTCCTCGATCTCGGCTGGCCGGTCAGAGATCATGACCATGCCCGGCAATCGTCCTGCCTTCGGGCCGCCCGGTTTCTGGGGGCGGCGCCGTGCGCGCCCAGATCGCAACGCGGTCGCGACTTCTAACCGCAACGAGCCGCGGCCCTGAACGTAGAGGGCCTGGTAGATGGTCTCGTGGGACACGTGCATCTCCACTTCCTCAGGATGCTCGAGGCGGAGCCGGCCCGCAACCTGCTCGGGGCTGAACCGCTCGGTGAGCATCGACACGACCTGTTCTCGCAACGCTAACCCGTCCAACTTCCGCGCCCGCGGACGGCGGGCCCTCGACCACGTCTGCTCCTGCGCCAACGAGGGCACATACCGGTCATAGACCCGGTTCCTCGCCACCTCACGGCTGATCGTCGACGGCGCACGACGCAACAGGCCCGCGATCTGACGAACACCGTGGCCGCGGGCGAGGTGGAAGCCGATCTCTTCACGCTCTCGCAATGACAATGAGCCGGGACGAGTAACAGCGAAGTTCAGAAAAGGCGATGGCAGCACCTCCCGATCTTCACCGAGCCACCGATACGCGGTCGCCCGCGACACCCCCGCGGCCCGCGCCGCGACCGACGTCGGCAGCCCGGCGTCCATTCCCTTCCAGAACGACAAACGAACACTCAGTGGCGACCACGGTCTGCCCATCGACAACACCCCACACGACTCAGGGTGTTGCGCCCACCACCTGAACTCGCCAGCCATGGGATCCAAGACAGCTCTGCCCCGAGATGCGACACGGAGCGATCACAGAACGCCGCCAAAGAGCGATCAACTCCACAGTTCGCGGCGCTGCCCGAGACCTGACAGTCGCGATACGTTGCATTAGTGACCAGCATCCTGATGATCAGCGGCAGCGTGCGCAGCGGCTCTGTCAACTCGGCTGTCATCGCGACGGCAGCCGAGCTTCTGCCCGATGACGTGACGCCGGTCATCTACTCGGGCATCGGAGAGCTGCCGCATTTCAATCCCGATCTGGACCACGAACCCTTGCCGCAGAGCGTGGCCGAATTGCGACGGCTGATCGCCGAGTCATCCGCTCTCCTTTTCAGCACTCCCGAATACGCGGGTGCGATGCCCGGCGCCGTGAAGAATCTGCTGGAGTGGACCGTCGGCGGAATCGAGACGACCCACAAACCGACAGGCTGGATCAATCCGTCGACGATGCAGAACCGCGCTGCGGGAACGTACGCGTCGCTGCGAATCGTGCTCGACTACACCGATGCGAGCGTCATCGACCGAGCTTGCATCGATGTGCCGGTTCCGCGCTCGCTGATCGACGACGACGGCATCGTGCGCGACGGGGAGATTCGGACGGCGATCTCCGGAGCAATCGGTGCGCTTGTGGCGGCCGCCGAATAGGCACGAGGGCACGATCCCGACGCTGAGGTGGTGATTCCTCCCGACCCCGGAGGCCAGGAATCTACAGGGCCGTGAGCCGCGCGACCACCCGAAGCACAATGGTCTGGATGCTGCCCGTTTCGACGGCCAACGCGGCCGCGTTCTGCCAGATGTGCATCCAGACGGCATTCATCAGGGCGGTGGCGTTCTCCGGGCGTTCCGACAGCAGACGGCACAACGAATAGGTCGGCAAACTGAATGCGTCGTAGAGGGCGTCGAAAACCGCCACGTCGCCGGCTGCGATGGCGTGCAGACGAGAGTGTTCCGCTCGAAGCCGTCTCATTCCGTTCCCACCGCGGCTACCCGAAGGTGATGTCGCAGTCAGCACAGTGCCAATCCTCGTCAACGGCTGTCATCGTCGCTGAGCACTGGGGGCAGACATCCTTCTCGTGAGCCATCGTGCGACCATTCACCACAGGTTCGCGACCGAACGCCTCTCGCGCCGGTCTGTGATTCGGCACACGGTACGCCCGATAGCTGCGAATGGGCAGGTGCACATCGAGATCCGCAGGCTGGTTGGTCGGATGCTCCGGTTACGGTACCCAGATGAACCAGCTCGCCGGTAGAACGTGCAGCATCGTGTCGGAAGACCGACGAGCCTGCACGGATCTCGTCGTTGCCGGGGCCCCGCTCGGCCTCTGCACCGGGCACCTGCTCGCGGCCCACGACTGGGTGACGCAGGAGTTCGGCGTCACCGACATCCTTCCCTCACCGTGCCTGGCGTGCGGAGCCCGGCTGGGAGTGAAGTATCCGTCGGGCTGGCTCTGCGCCGTCTGCGAGTGGAGGGTCGGCGAGATTCCCGACCACGATGTGACGTCGCTGAGGGTGGATGTGGTCTACTACATCCGATTCGGCGACCGGATCAAGATCGGCACCTCCGGCAACCCGCGCCTGCGGCTCGCGAGCCTGCCCTACGACGAGATCCTCGCCTTCGAGCGCGGCGACCGCCGGCTCGAGCAGCGCAGACACGCGCAATTCGCCGGCCATCGGATACCCAGAACAGAGTGGTTCGAGCTACACGAAGCACTCGAGCAGCACGTGCGCGAACTCGGCGAGGGCATCGACGACCCGTGGGCACGATATGCGTATTGGCGAAGCCGCGAGATCGCCCTGCATGGTTAGCACGATCACCGAGCGTACTGTGAACCATGGCTAACACGCAGAACGAACCTGTTCAGGATGGTCACAACGACGCGTCCGTCGGAGACAAAGTGCAGGGGATCGTGAACCAGATAGCGGGGGATGTCGCCCTCCGGCCGGAAGAAAACATCGATCGTCTGCTGCGCGCTCGCCTCGCCGACGCCGGCATCGAACTGGACGATGAGGAGATCACAGCTCTGGTCGCCCGCCTCCGGCCGTAACCCGGACGCACCCTCGGAAGTGCCCCGCACACGTCGAAGAGAGGACTGATGGAAGCGACCATCACGAGCGCCGACGGCCGCACCCGGTGCGCATGGGCGCACTCGTATCCGGAGATGCTGCCCTATCACGACGACGAATGGGGCATGCCACTGCACGGTGACCAGGCGCTCTTCGAAAAAATGTGCCTCGAAGGCTTCCAATCCGGACTGTCGTGGATCACCATCCTGCGAAAAAGGGCAGCGTTTCGGGAGGCCTTCGCCGACTTCGACATCGATCGGGTGGCGGCGTTCGACGAGGCAGATCTCGAGCGGCTGCTCGCGGATGAGCGGATCATCAGGAACCGCGCCAAGATCACCGCGACGATCTCGAACGCGCGAATCACGCAGCAGCTGGTGCAGGGTGCCCCCGGCGCGCTCGATTCGATCTTCTGGAGCTTCGCACCGCAGCCGCGCACGGTGGCGCCGGAGTCCTACGCGGCCATCCCGGCATCCACCGCGGAGTCGCAGGCCGCCAGTGCGGCGCTGAAGAAGCTCGGCTACAAGTTCGTCGGCCCCACGACCGTCTATGCGCTGATGCAGTACGCCGGGATGGTCAACGACCACGCGGCTGGTTGCTACCTCGCGGTCGAATAGGGTCCGATGCCGCGGCTCGGCGCAATCCTCGGGCGCGCCCCTGCAAACGTCATGGCCCAGCTCGACGACGCACTGCGCCTTCACCTGCAGCTGTAGCTGGCTGCTGTTGACGCAAACCACTCGAGGGGGTCCTGCTCGATGAGGGGAGCCCCTCACGATCCGCTACGAGGAGGCTGCAGCCTGGGTCTGGGAGGATGGTCGGGTGAGTTCTCTCGGTTCTGTCGATTGTGTGAATCGTCCGCTACGCGGGGGGTCCTCCGTCGAGCCCGTTGCTGACGAATGAGCTCGAGTCCCGGCACAGCGCGATTCAGTCAGAGCCGAAGGCTCGCCATCGTTCTCCTCCTGAACCTCGCCCTGATCGGCGGACTGGTTGTCGTCGGCATCACGGCCGGCTCGGTGGGTGTATTGGCGGCAGCAGGTGACACGCTGGCCGACTCAGTCGCTCTGGCCCTCGGGCTGGTCGCGGTGGCCCTGCGCGACCGCGACCCGGATCACCCCCAAGCCAACAGGCCCATCGCGATCGTCGCACTCGTCAACGCCGCGATCCTCGTCGCGGTGACCGTCATCGTCACCGTCGAAGCGATCGCGAGGTTACGTCAAGGCTCTCCGGCTGTACTTGGATTCCCGATGGCCATGGTCAGCCTGATCACCCTCACGGTAATGATCGCTGGCGCTCTCGTGCTCGGCCTGTCCGCGCATCGCGAAGACATCCATATGAAATCGGTGCTCCTTGACACCCTCGCAGATGCGGCCGCAGCAGCCGGAGTGCTCGTGGCCGGCACCATCATCTGGCTCACCGAAGGGCTTTACTGGCTCGATCCCGTCATCGCACTCATCCTCGCCGCCGTGATCGGCTACGCCGGGACCCGGCTGGCCATCCAAGCGGTCGCCGCACTACGCGGAGCCGATATCGACTTCGACAACGACTGAAACCGAGCCGGTCTGACCAATTGGCTTCTTCTCAATCACCAGATTCAGCGCCCGCAGGCCGATCGGCGAGGGTCCGCAGCGGCGGTGGCACGCATGTGTCATAGGCTCTGAGCTGTGTTGATCTGGATCAACGGTGCCTTCGGCGCAGGCAAGACGCACACCGCCTTTGAGCTGATGCGCCGGCTGTCGGGCGCTCACATCGCCGATCCGGAACTGCCGGGCTTTGCGTTGCATCGGATGCTGCCGCCAGCGGCCCGGTCAGATTTCCAGAACCTCCCCCAATGGCGATCAGCCATCGTCGACACTCTGCAACAGGCCGAGGAGGCGCACCTCGGCCCTGTGCTTGTCCCGATGACGATCGTGAGAGACGACTACTTCGACGAGATCATCGGAAGCCTCCGCTCGCGCGGCGTCGACCTGCGGCACTACGCGCTCACGGCCAGCCCTGAGACCCTGCTGAGGCGACTAAGCACCAGGATCGCGTTCCTGCGAACCGGACTGCGCCGCGAGACCTGGGCAGTCGAGCAGATACCGCGCTGTGTCGCCGCACTCGCCCAGGACCGGTACGCAGCCCACGTCGATACCGACCACCGCAGCACCGACGAAGTCGTGGAGTGGATCGCTGCCGACGCTGGACTAGGGCGTGTCTCCTAACGGTTTGAGCCAGATTGTGATGGCCCGAAGGACGACTCCGCCGCGGTAGGTGAGGGCGAGTTTGTCGTATCTGGTTG
>NZ_JBEPTL010000022.1:0-56426 GCF_040549465.1 Glaciihabitans sp. UYNi722
CACCAGCCTGCCGATACGGCAGAATAAAAACCACAACCCCCGGTGGCCCTATTTTCAGTTGGCAAAAGTGGCCCTGTTTTCAGTCGGCGTCAACACAAGTACCACGATTGCGTCTACGGACCCGCAGACCTTGCCAGGATGATCATCCACCGCGTCAACCTCTGCACCATCACCACCGCGAGCAAGTAGGAGCCGACACCATGAGCACAATCACCATTGACACCGTTACAGCCGCACACTCGTAGACGTATTCGCGGCTGAGGAATTCGCGTAAGACGTAGCATCCCGAATGAACTGCGCCGAGGTCGAGGCGGTTATCTCGATGCTCCGCGCAGTCGGCGGAGATGCGGCCGCCGCCACCTGGCTCGACGCCCACGCAGCCCAGGACGAGGACGGCGACGCCCACTATCAGCCCACGGCGTACGTTGTGCCCACCGATCCGATGGACGACCTACAGTGCGACAGCTGCCAGTAAACCCTACGGCCCATAGCTCTAGTCCCCCCTTGACTTTACCATCTAGTGGGGGCTAGACTATAGTTATGCCGAAGCCGCAGAAGTACCGGGACGTCACAAAGTTCCTCCGCTCTCGCGGGTGGGTCTTTCTCCGCAATGGGAAGGGTAGTCACGAAATCTGGGGAACCGAAGACGGAACAATGACGATCAGCATTCCGGCCCATAAAGAGGTTTCCGCTGGTGTAGTCAAGCAAATCATTGGGGCGTTCCCGGACGCACCGGAGAACTGGAAGAGGTAGGGAAACGATCATGGCAAATACATCGCGAACGCTCGCAGCTCGTGCGTACCGTGACGGCAAATGGTGGACCATCGAGTTCCCCGAGTTGTCGTCTCCTTCACCCGGAGGGGGAGAGCACCGCATCATGGCCGTAGGTCAGGCGCGGAATGTGAAAGAGATTCAGGCGGCAGCCGTTGACCTCGCTGCGGTCTGGCTCGATGTCGCCGAAAGCGAGGTCGACGTGCACGTGACGATCGAAATTCCCGGAGCCGCGGCCGAACTCTTCGCCCAGGCCAAGAAGAACGAAGAGACGGCCCGCCAAGCTGTCAGCGAGGCCGCACGTCAGTGGCGTGAGGCTGTGCGAGCGCTCACCGTTGACGGAGTCACGCAAGCCGACGCCGCCCGGATCCTCGATCTCTCCCCACAGCGAATTAGCCAGCTCACACACTGAGACGATGAAAGTGCGACAGCTGCCAATGATTCCGACAACACGCCCCTGTATACCTGCGCATACAGGTTTACAGGTCACGCGCATGGCGGGCGACTAGACGTCGTTCCTGTCACCGGAATTATCACCGGAACGGGGCTAACGAGAGCCGACGAACCGCGGGAAACCGCGGATCGCGATTTGCTGCGATCGCAGCCGGTGGACGATCCCGCGCTTTCGGACTTGGCGCTTTACTTTGTGATGATCCCCGCGGTGGTTATCTCGATGGCGCTCCTCACCATCACATTGCGCGTCGGTCAACGAGCGCACGGTAGATTTAACGCGCGACCGCTAGCCTCACCTGCACTTCCGTATTTCATCGCGTGTGTGTGTTTTCTGGTGGGGACTTTGGTCGGAACGGTGGTGTTTCTGACGACTGGGGGAGTGGAGTGACAAAATCGCGGCGCGCTTGGATTTACCCTATTCTTGGCGGGCTCTGCGTGGGCATTGGCGGCGTACTTCTGGGAGGCAGAACAGCTGCGATCTGCGGTGTACTGAGCGGGATTCTGGTTCTAGGGGGCTTCCTCTGGGGAATCACGACTCGGTGGCGCTAAAGCCGGAGATCACTGTCCTCCCCAAGCCTTAGAGACCTCGTCTGTCCGAATCTTTCAGATGAGGAGCAACCTTCGGATGCATCGCAGGGTTGTTTGAATCGCCCTGGATTTCGTTCCTAGGGTTTGTCTTGGGAAACGATCGTTTGCGGCACCCGACGGTGCGCAGCCGATCAGGTCCGAACTAGGTTCAACCCATGAGACTTAAGCCACCGCCCGCGGCCGCGAGCTGGAATCACCAAGACGCGCGGGTGGGTTTCGAGGTCGCCTTCTTCGACGGTCTGAAAGCAGGTCATCGTCTGACAGGTCACACGACCGCAAGCGAACCGTCTTCGCTGTGGTCAGTCGGCTACGACGTGACGGTAGATGACGCATGGAGAACCCTCGCGGTGCACGCAATGAACGTGACCACCGCTGGGATGCGCGAAGTGACGTTGAACCGCGGCGCGGGAGACAGGTGGACCGTTAACGGCGACCCGCGCCCGGTGCTTGACGGGTGCGTCGACGTCGACTTCGAGTCGTCCGCCGTCACAAACACTCTCCCCATTCACCGACTCGAATTCATCGTCGGCAAGGGAATCGATGTGCCTGCGGCATTCGTTCAAGCTGAAGACCTTCGCATTGAACGTCTTGAGCAGCGATACACCCTCACGGAGGTCACCCCGGAACGGTTGGTGTTTCACTATGAGTCGTCGACTTTTGATTTCGCATGCAAGCTGGAATACGACATGGCCGGGCTCGTCGTGAGATATCCGGGCATCGCCACCAGAGACGTGTAGACCTAACTGTCCGAAATTGATCGTTATGAGCAGGTCGACGAGCCCGCTTGAGAACCCTGATTTTCCGGTTGCCTCCACCTGTTGAGTTGGTCGATAAGTGGCGGGGTTCTGTGATCGCTCAGTGTCGCGGTCAGAGTCGGATCCGTCTTGAATCCCATGGGTGGCGAGGCACTTTGGCTAAGAGACAGCGGGAGGCCTCAACTCGAGTCGGCCGACGGCAATAGCGCCCGTAAGTGGACGTTTACCGCGACATTCTGTCCTTTTCGGCACGCGAGCGTCCGGCGGGTCAACAAGTCGCGGTCAACCGACAGAGTCCTGCCTTTGTCAGACGCTCAAAAAGGGATAGGTCCATACTTTGGTCGAGTCGTAGTTTCGAAACCAGAGGCCCGTGTCGTCCGCCGTCAGTAGACACAGAAATCGCAACCCGATGAGGGCACCTTGACGACACCCTTCCGCAACGGTGTTGAGCAGGTCATCAGCGGACGTGGGATTTTTCCGCGTGAACTCGTCGAAATTCTCGAGAACGAAAACTATTCCCGCGTGAGGCGAGACCCACTGCTCGTATCCATCGATCAGCCATTCGTCGAAGAATTCGCTGAGACCCTCCATCCCAGGCCAGGATGCGATTCCGAATGTGCTGTTGATGGTCTCGGTCAGCCCTCCATCGTCGACCCACAAGCGGGCATCGCTCACGACCAACCTGTAGCCCTGATTCGTGAGCCGACCGCACACTTCGGTTCGCACGCCTTCGTTGCGCAGGACCGTGACAAAACTGAACCTAGCCAATTTGTATGCGAGATCTTCTGAGTCGGAAATGTCGTAGGCCGCCATAGCGAGTGACGATACCCGAAGTCGAAGGAGGGGCCAGCGGCCGTTCAGCCTGCACAACTCCTAATGCGAAAGCGGAACGGTCCCCGGGACATCGCAACTCTCCAGTAGTGGATTCCTCATTGGCCGCCGAGAACCACAGAGTCTCAAGGAAGGCTCTGATGTCGTCGGCGAGTAAGTCAGGCTGTTCGTGCGGCGCGAAGTGGCCGCCTCGGGGCATGACCGTGTATCTCTTCACGTTGTAGGTGCGCTCGGCCCAGCTGCGGGGCGGGCTCGAAAGGTCGTGCGGGAAGAGAGCGACTGCCGTAGGAACCCGCACCCGATCGACGCGGGTGGAGAACCCTGCGGTGAACTCATAGTAAGGACGGAAGGAGGTGCCGATCGAGTTCGTGAACCAGTAGACGGAGGCGAGGGTGACGAGGTAGTCGTCGCTGAACGTCGTTGAGACATCCCCTCCGCAGTCGCTCCAGGCGCGATGCTTCTCGAGGATCCACGACAACAACCCTGTCGGCGAATCCGACAGCGCCGGGGCGAGAGTGAGGGGTCGAGTTTGTTGCTGGTGCTGATATGCGCCCTCTGTTGCGCCCCACGCGTTCACTCGGTTGAGATGCTGGCGCTCATCCGCGGTGATCGTCGCCTCGTCGACATGCAAAGGAGCGGCGACGGCCAAGAGATGGATGCCTGCGACCTCCTGGGGATGAGCCTGCGCGAGCCGTGAGGTGATCCCGGCTCCTAGGTCGCCGCCGTGCGCCGCGTATCGGCCGAAACCGAGGTGATCGCTCATCAGTTGGTGCCAAAGCTCGTGTGTCTGCTCGTCTAGGGTCGGCCGCGCGGGAGAGAATGGCAGCCCTGGAAGAGCCGGGATGACCACCGTTATGGCGCTGCTCGGGTTGCCACCGAAATGAGAAGGCGTTGCCAAGCGCTGGGCCAAATCAACCAGTTCAAGCGCGCTGCTCGGCCACCCATTCGTGAGCACGATGGGGAGGCCGCCCGGAACTTCTGCGTCGAACTTTAGATAGCTCACGGGGGCGGCTCCAACGTCGGCTTCGTGCCAGGGCAGTGCCTCAATCTGAAGGCGTTGTGAGTCCCAGTCAAACTCCTCGGCCCAATACGTGACCAGGCGACGCAGCTCCCTTTGGTCGGTGCCGGCTTCCCACGCCGGAAACGGCCACGGGGCAGGCCAACGTGCATCCCGGAGCCTTCGTCGCAGATCGTCGACGTCTTCGCTGCTGACATCCAAAGCAAAAGGGCTAGTCAAGATACTCGTCTCTGGCCGGTCGGGAGATTCGATTCATAGCCCAAATTCTGGCAGACCCGCTCGGCAGCACTGGCGCTCATCGCCAGCGCGGTAGGCCTCATTGCCTACGCGAGCGAAAGTCCGCGAAGCGATGAAAGCCCATCAAGGTTCTCGGAGTCAGTTCATATGACGAACGCCAAAGGACGTCGGGGAATTCAAACAGTCTTAGTGTGATTATTGGAATGGGTTGCTCAGATCGTTAATTACTTCGTACTGCTCGGTGCGATTTTATCGTGCTTATCGTGCTGGTGGTTATGCGAATCCGGCAAACACCGTCGGTCGATCTGTACCGCGGAACTGGCATGTAAGCGAACTCGAAACGGTTGATAATCGCTACAGTCGCGCTCCTATGCGCATCAGGCGCGATTGCTCTCCGCCTGACGAATGGGAAGTCTTAGACAGCTGTGGAGTGGCAGACCGCAAGCCGGGACCCCGTTCAGACACCTCTGCACTATGGCGATGACTTCAGAAAGATGGATGACGTGTACCGTCTGGATCGTGGCCAAATTTCGGTGGGAACGCTTCAAAACGTGGCAGGGAATTCTTGTCACGATCGGGGTACTGATGGTCACTGGAGGTTTCATTCTCTTTCTCCTGAACGTGCCCGGCGCAGGCTGGGTGGAGTTCGTTGGAGTGGTTCTCGCACTCGGGTTCAACCCGGAAGCCAGAAAGGCAATTCGAGATCTCTTCACCAGGTCAGACGCCCCAAAATGACGCGTTCCCCGTCACGGTAGGTCCAGTGGGGGTTTGGCAAACTTCGGCGATGGGTGTTGGATCCCTGGTGGAGTGAATACGTTCAGTCCTTTGTGTTCTGAGCTGCCGGCGATACCCACCGAGGGCCGAACATCGAGTTCGACGAATGCCCGCAAGTGGGACGGTGAGGGGATGCATCCCCACTCTCACAGAGATCGAGCGCCGACTTCAGAGACACACGGCTTGACGGCACTGACCTCTCTAAAGCGTTCTACGTGACTCAACCGCAAGTCAGCGCCGCACAAGGGAACCACGCAACCCTTCTGCCCTCGGATCTGGAAGTGCCCTCGCACTGGCAAAACGCATGAGCGGGCCAGCTGGCGCTTCGCTCGGTGTCGCATAACCTCAGTGCCTCAACTCCCATGGGATCCGAGCCACCCGACACCGCAGCAGCATCCTTCGGCTCGTTCGTAACACACCGATCATCGGGCTTCCGGTCGGACGGGTCGAACGCACGACCACATGTCCACGGACGGGCGACCAGGCCATGCGGCACGTCAGAGACGTCGACCAAACCGACAGCAGTCCCACCCGTCTCGACTGTCACCTATCGGTGCAGCAGGCCACTTTATTCACCATATATAAACGACCTGTTTCCGTGTCTTTAAACCAGGTTTCGTTCAGCTCTTGCGGTAGACGCCCCTCTTAGGGTCTACTTAACCGGACAAGCGGTTGAGTGGACAACAAGGAACTATCGACTATGCGAGTAGACCTGGAACATGGGCGGGGAGAACAGCCCCTGTATGTGCAGCTTGCGAACGCGCTGCAAGATTTCATCACCCTGGAGAAGCTCAAACCTGGTGACATCCTCCCGAGTGAAACGGTTCTCGCTAGCGACAACCGGCTGAGCCGTGCCACGGTCATCAAAGCTTTCGACACGCTCATCGACCGCGGTATCGTCACCCGCCAGCAGGGCAAGGGAACATTCGTCAACGCTCGGCCAATGGAACGACAGCTTCCTCAGCTCAACAGCTTCTCGGAGCACGTGCACGGACTTGGACTGGCTCCCGGAAGCACGCTTCTTACGTTGGAGAGATACGACGAGGGGATGCCTGGCCGACCGACCTCGCAGTTCGAAGATGACATGCCTCTGGTAGTGATCGAGCGTCTGCGTACCGTTGGCGAAAGCGCGGTCGGTATCCACCGCACGCTGGTGCCGGCAGATGTGGCCGATCTGATCGGTCTCACCGAGCACGCTGCAGCGCGCTCTGACTTTTCGTTCTATGAGGCGCTGAGCAAAGCCGGCGTGCACCTCAACTCGGGCGACGAATCGTTACGCGCGATCAATGCAGACGCGCGTGACTCAGAGATTTTAGGAGTAGACGAAGGCGTCGCGCTTATCGAAATCGTTCGCGCATCACGCGACACGACCGGTCGCCTCGTTGAGGTTGTCCGAGCCCGGTACCTCGGGACGCAGTACCTGTACCACATCACATTCGCGCCTACATCACCCGGAGGACTTCATGAAGAAACGACTAGCTTTGGTACTCGTACCGGTGGCGGCCTCGCTGCTGCTTCTGACCGCATGTTCGAATAGCGCCACCCCAAGCAGCACCACGGGATCATCGAAGCTCGGGCGGGCAGCGCTCGTGGTGGCCCAGGGCGGTCTCGGAGACGAGTCCTATAACGACCTCGCGTACAGCGGGTTCAAAAAAGCACTCGCTAGCAACAACCTCAAAGGATCCCCGATCGAATCGGCTGATGTCGTGGCGCAGGGTGAACAGATTCTTCGACGCGCCGGGGACGCGAACTTCGGCGTCGTGGTCGATCTTGAGTATTCCCATGCCGAGGTGCTCCCCAAAGTCGCAACCGCGTATCCGAAGACAAAGTGGGTGTTGGTCAATGCGGAGGCCAAAGGCTCGAATGTTGCTTCGGTCCTGTTCCAGGAACAGGAAGGGTCTTATCTCGCAGGGGCGCTCGCTGCAATCCAAACACAAAACACCAGTGACCCCAAGATCAACGCTCAGAACACGATCGGAGTAATCGGCGGGACTCAATCGGTTGGTATCGACAAGTTCATCGTCGGCTACATTCAGGGCGCGAAGGCCGTCGATCCAGACGTCAAGGTGCTTTCGGCCTACTCCAACGACTTCGCAGACCCTACGAAGGGCGCTCAACTGGCCAAGTCGATGTTCGACAAGGGCGCTGACATCGTCTACGCAGTGGCAGGGGGCACCGGCACCGGTGTTATCCAGGCCGCGAAAGATGCAAACCACTACGCGATCGGTGTCGATGCAGACCAGGACGCACTGGCTCCGGGCTTCGTTCTGACAACCATGGAGAAGAAGACGGATGTCGCCGTGCAGACGCTCATCGCCGACTACGCAAAGGGAAAGTTTCCCGGTGGAACGACGCTGAGCCTCGGTCTGAAGCAAGACGGGGTTGGCCTCTCGGACTTCAAATACACGAAAGACGCGATCGGTCAGGCCACGATCGACAAACTCGCAAAGATGAAGCAGGACATCATCGACGGAAAGATCAAAGTGTGGAACGTCGTAAATCAGGGCTACCCGACCTACTACCCCGGTAAGTAACCTCACTACCGGCCCCCCAGGTCAAGCGTTCGCCCAGATCACAGCCATCAGAAAGCACGGAGACATGAGCGCAATCGTGACCAAGCGCTCGTCGGGGTCCGGTCCGGCAGGGGTATCCTGCCGGATCGGAGCGCGGGGAGTGAGCCGTTCGTTCGGTACCGTGCGCGCCAACGTCGACGTCACCCTGCAGGTGCGACCGTCGACCATCCACGCTGTAGTCGGAGAGAACGGTGCAGGCAAAAGCACCCTGATGCGGATGCTCTACGGGCTCGACTTCCCTGACCAGGGTTCGATCATCGTGAATGATGAGCCAGTTAGTCTGGCGTCGCCACGGGAGGCGATCGCGCGAGGGATCGGGCTAGTGCAGCAAGAGCTTGCGATCATTCCCGAATTGACCCTGCTCGAGAACCTCGTTTTGGGAGACGAGCCTAAATCCGGCGTGAGAATAGATTGGAAAAAAGCAGCAGCTCGAGCCGCCGAATTGTCTGCTTCGGTGGGCGTCAACATCGAATGGGGAGCGAACGCGGCACACACCTCAATCGCCGTGCAACAGCAGGTAGAAATCCTTCGTCTGGTCTATCGCGGCGCGGACGTTCTCATTCTCGACGAACCCACCGCGGTCCTGGCTCCCGCCCAGGCTGACGAGTTACTTCGTTTGCTGTCCTCTCTCCGCGACGCTGGTCGCACCGTCATCTTCATTAGCCACAAACTCGACGAGGTAATTGGCGTCGCCGATTACATCACGGTGCTCAGATCTGGTCGGACTGTTGCGGAAAACGTTCGGGGTGAGATCGACAGGGACGGACTGGCTGCTCTCATCATCGGCGATTCCGACCTTCCAATCACCACTGTTAGTCACGGAATACCGGGTGACGTCGTACTGGTCGCCGCCGGTCTCTCGGCGAACGATGACCGAGGTATTCGACGCGTAGAAAACGTGGGATTCCGCGTGCGAGCGGGAGAGATTCTCGGAATCGCCGCCGTTGCGGGAAACGGACAGGAGGAGCTGGCCGAGCTGCTCATTGGCGTGCGTCGAGCCGCCACGGGAGCAATTCGAGTCGGCGAAAGAAACGTCGAAAGAGCAGGTGTGCGCGCTCGTCGACGCTCAGGAATCGCCTACGTAAGCGCTGATCGAAAGCACGAGGGTCTCGCTCTCGGCCTTTCGCTACGCGATAACGTGATCGCCACTCCTGGTATCTCCACTCTCGCGTCGGCGGGCTGGCTGCGAAAGTCGGCAGTGATGACGCGCGTTCGAGACATCCTTACTCGCGCCGCTGTCCGATTCGGTTCGGCCGCAGACCTGGCTTCCAGCCTCTCTGGGGGAAACCAGCAACGGCTCGTCATCGGTAGGGAAACTGCGAGTCGACCTCTCGTTTTGATTGCGAGTCAGCCAACCCGGGGGGTGGACGTTCGGGGTATCTCGTACATTCACGAACTCCTTCGACAGGCGCGAGACAACGGAGCCGCCATCGTCTTGTTCAGCGAAGAACTAGACGAACTTCGAGAGCTCTCCGACCGCGTGCTCGTGATGCATCGCGGCCGCGTAGCGGGCGAGTTGCCTGCCGGTGCCAGCCGCGCCGAAATCGGCCAACTCATGCTCGGCGACAGTGACGAGAGTGGATGATGACATCAACAACGAGCCATACGGCGCCTGTTTCTCCTGACGCCCCCAATGTGCGGGACTCCCTTACCGGTCGACTTCTCGTGACCTTTGTTCGCGTCGCCCGTCACGCGGGGCTTCCCGTCGTCATCGCTCTTATCGTCGGAGCGATCGTGTTGAGCGTCACGGGATACGACGCCTTCAACGTTTACGGCAGTCTCACCACCGAGGCCTTCGGTTCAGCGAGCAGAATCAATGCCACGCTCGCAGCCGCGACCCCGCTTCTCTTTACCGGCATAGCTGCAGCCTTCGCGTATCGCGCTGGTGTGTTCACCGTCGGGGTGGAAGGCAGCTTCGTGCTCGGCGGCCTCACTGCTGCTGTTCTCGGCGCAAACATGGGCGGCCTGCCGCCAGCGCTTGCCATTACCATCCCGCTACTGGGGGCTGCCGTCGCTGGCACTCTGGTTGCGCTGATCCCCGCCATCCTCCGAGCCTTCTGGGCCGTCGATGAGGTGGTGACGACCCTGATGTTCAACTTCATCGTCATCGGGCTAGCGGGCTGGAGCGTGCAAGCATTCTTCCAGCAGCGCGGTCAGGCCAACTCAGCCACCGCCTATGTCTCAGACAGCGCGGTGCTGCCGGCGCTTGCGCCGCCCGGTCAGGTCAACTGGGCACTCGTAATCGGATTGGCGTTGCTTATTGGGTACGCGGTGTGGATGAGATACTCGACCCTCGGGTTCGAGTTCCGTGCTGTGGGAAGCGCCCCGCGATTCTCCATCGCCCAGGGGCTTCGAGTAAGGAACGTACTTCTTTTAGCGCTTCTCGGAGCCGGGTTGATCGGCGGACTGGGCGGCGGCACTCACGCGCTTGGCATCGTAGGGCGCTACAGCGCTGGCTTCTCGGCGAGTTTCGGCTTCACGGGAATCGCTATCGCGCTTCTTGCCAGGTTCAATCCGATCGGGATTCTGGTCGGTGCAATCCTCTTCGGCGCGCTCAACTCTGCCGGGGCGACCGTGCAACTGTTCATCAACCTTCCGGTTCAGCTCATCGACATCCTGGAAGGCACCGTGATGGTGCTCGCCGTTGCCACCTTTATCGTTCCCGCGTGGTGGAAACGACGCGCAACCCGTTCGCGAGGGGGCAAAGCATGATTGACGATTTGATCGCATCGGCACTCGCCCTGACGGTGCCGATCGCGCTCGCCGCCCTCGGCGGTGCGATTCACCGGCGTTCCGGGATCGTCAACATCGGGCTCGACTCTCATATGCTTACCGGCGCATTCATCGGGGCGTTGATCAGCGGACTGTTCGGAAGCTGGATACTCGGCGCGATCGCGGGGATGCTGGCTGGGGGAGTCACCGGCCTCATCATGAGCCTCCTCATCACCCGCCTCAAAGGTAACGAAATCATTGTCGGGCTTGGCTTCAATATTGTTACTCTCGGAGCGATCGGCTACCTCCTTCGTGCTGTCTTCGGTGTCTCCGGAACCCTCCAGGTGCCTGGTCTCCAGCGACTACCGGCTCTGGATATTCCGGGCATTGACAAGGTCCCCGTGCTCGGCGCGATCCTCTCGGGCCAAACTCCGCTCTTCTGGGTCTGTGTGCTGCTCGTTCCCGTACTCGCGTGGAGCCTGCGCAACACCGCGTGGGGAATCCGGCTCCGAGCGACCGGAGCCTCGGAACCCGCAGCGACCTCACTGGGTTTACGAACCCTGCGGATCAGAGACAGCGCCGGAATCCTCGCGGGAGCATTGGCGGGCCTCGGTGGGGTTGCTCTCAGCCTCGGCGCCGTCGGACTTTTCAACGAGAACATGACAGCTGGACGCGGGTATGTTGCGCTCGCAGCCTTCTATTTCGGTCGATCTCGACCGCTTCCGACGGCGCTCGCCTGCGTTCTCTTCGGGTTCTTCGATGCCCTGCAAATCCAGCTTCAGACCGTCGGCGGCTTCTCTCCCGACATCATCGGAACCCTGCCTTACATCGCGGTCGTACTAGTTCTCGCCCTCACGGGCGTCCGTGAATATCGTCGATCCGCACGAAAGGTGAGCTGAGATGACAGAGCCAACACCAAGACCAACCGCACTAGTCCTCGTAGACGTAATTGCGTCGTTCTTCGATGAGCGGGAGGCGAACTTCTACCCGGCGGCGTCGAGCGTGCTCGAGCCGATCGCCCAGCTACTCGCTCAGGCTCGCGCCAACGGAACGCTCATCGTGCACGCCGTCGAGCGCCACTATCCAGGGCTCGACGATTTCGAATTCGCGAAACTGCCGCGCCATCACGAGATCGGCGCAAGTGACGCCGAGTTCGTGCCCGGATTCGAGCCCATCAATTCCGGCCGAGAGATAGTGGTGCCGAAGCGACGCTTCTCCGCCTTCTATGCGACCGACCTAGACCTGGTACTCAGAGAGCAGGGCATCCGTCGTGTTCTGATCGTCGGCGTGAAAACCAATGTTTGTATTCGTGCTTCGGCGCAAGATGCCTTCGCCGGTGGGTTCGAGGTCTGGGTACCGAGGGAGACAACCAACTCGAACCGTCCGCACCTCGCTGATGCCAGTCTTGAAGATATTGATCGATACATCGGCTATGTGCCGACGTTTGCCGAAGCGTTGGCGACGCTGTGAGAGCACTGGTTCCGACCGTCGCGGTGATCGGATACGCGAGCCTCGACTCGAGCACCTCTACTGCAGCGTTTCGAGGAATCGATGCGACGAGCATCCTCGACCGTCCAATTTACTCGACCACGCCGGGCCTCGGCGGAATCGCCCACCTCGCTCGAGCCGTCGTCGCAGCAGGTGTGCGCGCTGAAGCTGTCAGCTGGGTCGGAGCTGACAGCTCGGGTTCGCTCTGGAAAACAGGCCTCGACACGGACGGATCCGGAACTGGCGCGGTTGCCATATCGGGAACTCGAACGCCCGCTGCGACTCTTATCGAGGTCGCAAGCGGGGGCACCATCTGTCTTTTCGATCCGGGGGACTGCCATTCAGGCCAGCTCGCCGAACGACAGTTGGAGGTGATCGCAGAAAGCGACTGGGTTCTTCTCACTGTCGCGCCGCGCCAGATCACCGCCGAACTGCTCAGCGTTCTCCCTCACAATGCCTCTCTCGCCTGGGCGGTTAAACATGACGACGATGCCTACACGCCTGCCATGGTTTGTCAGCTCCTCGAGCGCGCTGACGTGGTCAGCTTCAGCAGAGGAGAACGCTCCTACCTCACTATTGACGACATCGATCCCGAGGGTCGAACCAGGCCAGGGGCGCTCGTGGTGGAAACGCGTGGGGCTGACGGAGTGTCTTGGTCGTTTTCGTCTCATGCGGGACCGACACGTCAGGGAACACTCCCCGTAGAGCGTATTGACGCCGCTGACCCAACCGGGGCCGGAGATACGTTCGTCGGCGACCTCATCGGACGAATTGCCGCTCTCGACACTCTCGAAGCGCTATCCGACGAACAAACCACCCAGATTGTCGCCCACGCCTCGAGAGCGGCAACCACGTTGCTTCGGGACAGAACGAACCCGGGCCAGAGGGCCACCGCACCACCGAAGGAGATTCACTGATGTCGAGTAACACTGCCTGGTACCTGCGTTGCGGACCAGATGACGTCGGCGAATCGGCGGTTCTCGTCGGCGACCGCGGACGCGTGCTGCTCGCGGCTGAATTGCTCGATGACGCGGTCATCCTGAATGAAGACCGCGGACTAACCACCGCCACCGGGTACTTCGCGGGTGAGCGGATCACCGTGAGTGCCTTCGGCATGGGCGCACCCATCGCCACCGTGGTGATGCACGAGCTCGCAGCCCTTGGCGTGCTGAGATTTGTTCGCCTCGGCACAGTGATGACAATAGGTGACACCCGACTCGGCGAACTTGTGGTCGCTCACGGCGCAGTGCGTAACGAGTCGACCTCGACGAGCTACCTGCCGATCGAATTCCCTGCTGTTCCTGACTTCGCCCTCACCCGAGAGGTCGAAAGGGCGGTCGAATCGAGTGGTGCACCGACCCGAGCTGGCATTTTCGCCACCTTCGACGGGTTCTACACGGAGATGTTCGAAACTGGGCACGGCTCTCAGCGAGTGTCTGACCGCTATGCCGAACTTGCCAAAGTGGGCGTGGTCGCTGCCGACATGGAAACCAGCGCCCTCTTCGTTGCAGCGCGCGCACTCGGCGTTGCCTCAGCGTCGCTGTGTCTCGCCAGTGTCTCTGGCGTCACGAACGAAAAGATGACCCACAGCGACCGACTGACCGCTGAGGCACTACTGCTTCGAACGGGGTTCGACGCGCTTGCCGCATCGATTCCGTCAGTCAAAATCACGAATCGATGAAAGGTACGACAATGACCATCGCACAGACCTACCTTGATGACGTCATCACCAAAATGACCTGGGTTCGAGATAACCAAGCCGGAAATATCACCGCAGCAGGAACGATCTGCGCCGACGCCATAGCCGGAGACGGGCTCGTCTTCACCTTCGGCACCGGACACGGAGCGTTCGCCGCGCTGGAGTCATTCCCTCGGACGGGCGGCGTAACGGGGTTCCGCCCGATCGTCGAGAGCTCTATCGCGATGATGCACCACGTACTCGGCGACCAAGGAACCGCGCAATACCGCTTTCTGCACACCCAAGAGGGATACGGCAAGGCGATCCTTCGTTCGCACCAGCTCAAAGACGGCGATGCCCTGATCCTCTTCAGCCACTCCGGCATCAACCCCGTCATCCTCGATATGGCCGTCGAGTTCAAAGAGCGCGGTCTGAAAGTGATCGGGGTTACGAGCATCCCGCACTCCTCGCAGGTGGCGAGCCGGCACTCCAGCGGGAGTCGACTATTCGAGATCGCCGATGTCACCATCGACACCGGTATCCCTCTCGAAGACGCCTCGCAGTTCATCGACGGACTCGAATATCCCGTCGGCCCCACCTCCACGTCGATCGCAGTCGCGGTATCCCACGCAATCAATGCGTCAACGACCGCAGAGCTCGTCACGCGCGGAATCACGCCGATGATCATGGTCAACACCAATTCGAATCGGACCACAGAGGCCCACCAGCAGAACGATCGGAACTACGCCGAGCTGTGGCGCCGCCTTCGCAGCCGCGAATTCTCGGCGCCGGTAGTCAAATGAACGACCGCGACCTTTATCTTGGCGGAGCGTGGACGAAGGCGATCGCAGGCGATGTAATCGACGTACGAGACCCAGCAACCTCGGAGCTGATCGGGCGTTCCGCGATCGCTTCGGCTGCGGATGTTGATTCCGCCGTTGAATTCGCCAAAGTGGCCCAGCCTGGCTGGGCCGCGCTTCCCTCGGCAGAGCGTGCGCGGATTATGCACCGGGCGGCAGATCTCATCGTGGAACGCATCGAAGACATTGCCGACCTCCTCACCCGGGAGCAGGGCAAGCCGACTCCGGACAGCGTCAAGGAGATCGCGTTCGCGGCTGAGGTTCTGCACTACTACGCCGAGGAGGGCCTTCGAGTCACTGGCAGCATCAGGGCCGTTCAACGAGCAGACATCCGCTCCCTCGTCGAATGGCTCCCGATCGGAGTCGTTGGAGCAATAGTTCCATGGAACTACCCGGTCGACCTCTACGCCTGGAAAGTCGCACCAGCGCTAGCCGCAGGAAATGCCATCATCGTCAAGCCGCCGCTCGAGGCGCCGCTCGCGGTCGGGCTCATGGTGCAGTGCCTGCACGACGCGGGCATTCCGGCCGGGGTCTTGGCCGACCTTCCGGGTGGGATCGAAGCGGGCGAGCGACTTTCTTCTCACCCCGGAATCGGGATGATCACGGCGACGGCATCGACTCGCACCGGGCAGGCGATCATGCGCTCGGCCGCAACGACGATGAAGCGGGTATCCCTAGAACTCGGCGGACAGAGCCCGTTTATCGTGCTCGATGACGCCGATATCGCTGAAGCGGCCGTCGCGGCTGCTCGCCGATCGTTCTCGAACGCAGGCCAGATCTGCATTGCCGTCAATCGCATCCTGGTCGCGGATTCGGTGGCCGAGGAGTTTGTCGAGGCCGTTTCTGAGCAAGCCCGCGCTATTCGGTTGGGCCACGGGGTGGATGCCGGAGTCACCGGCGGGCCGACGACCACACACGCTGTGATCGAAACCGCTCAGGCGCATATTGCGGATGCCCTCTCGCTCGGCGCGACCGTCGTTTCCGGAGGCCGACGACTCACGGGAAGTGCTTTCGACCAGGGATCGTTCTTCGAGCCCACGGTGCTGGATAACGTTCCGCTCGGAGCAAAATCGATGAATGAGGAAACATTTGGCCCCGTCGTAGCCGTGCATCGCTACGCCGCTGGTGCAGACGTCGCGGCAATCGCAAATGACAGCCCGGCCGGGCTCGCAGCATACGTCTACGGCGGCGACCTCGACCGTGCCTGGTCGGTAGCCGAACATATCGAAGCCGGGGGTGTCGGGGTGAATGTCAACGACATCACCGAGTTGCAGGCTCCGTTCGGCGGCTGGAAAATGTCTGGATTCGGTCGTGAACTAGGGCCGGAAGGGTTGCACGGGTTCATGCAGCAGCGACACATCCGACTTCGTCGGAGGTACTGAGTAATGACCACGCCGCTTCAGCAGCTGATTGGTGGTGCGTGGCTTCCCGGGTCCGGGGATCTGATCGAAAGTCGAAGCCCCTCGAGACCGGGTGATGTCGTCGCGAGTGGTCTAGGAGCTGCTTCTGTTGACGTCGACAAGGCCGTGAGCGCCGCTCGCGATGCTCGGACATCATGGGCGTCAACCACCGCTCATGATCGCGGGGCCGTACTCGCGCGTGCGGCGGAGATCGTCGCAGCATCAGCATTGGAATGGGGCGCCGAACTGGCATGGGAAGAGGGAAAGACCCGCGCGGAGGGTATCGGTGAGGTGCGGCGAGCCGGCCAGATACTCTCGTTCTTCGCCCACGACGCCGACCGTGAATCTGGCGAGCTCTACAACTCACCGCGGAACGGCGAGCGAATCATGGTTCTGAGAAGGCCGGTCGGAACCGTCGCAATAATCACTCCTTTCAACTTTCCGATCGCTATCCCCGCCTGGAAAATTGCGCCTGCTTTGGCCTACGGCAACACGATCGTGTGGAAGCCGGCGGGGCCGGTGCCGCTCCTCGCTCTGCGATTGGCAAGCGCCCTCGTTGATGCCGGGCTTCCGGCGGGAGTTCTCAACCTCCTCATCGGAGACGCTGCTCTCGGCGCAGAGATTGCCGAGCATTCCGGTATCGAGGCGATCAGTTTCACCGGGTCGACCGTCGTCGGACGCCAGCTTGCCTCTCGGGCGGCCCTTCGCGGCATTCCCGTTCAGGCCGAAATGGGCGGTAAGAACGCTGCCATCGTGCTCGAGGACGCCGATGTCGAGCGCGCCGTCAACCAGATTATGGCGGGAGCCTTCAACTCCGCGGGTCAAAAATGCACGGCTACCTCTCGCCTCGTAGTTGCAGAGCCGATAGCGGATGAACTGATCGCCCGCTTGATCGAGGCAGCCGACCAGCTCGTCATTGGAGACCCGCTCGGTGACGGTGTGCAGCTTGGTCCCGTCATCAGCGCGGCGGCAGAATCGACGATCCTCGAGGGGATTGCTGAAGCAATCGATGAAGGAGCGGTCTCGCTCGGCGTCTCCGCGTTCACGCTCAATGTTGATTTGCGCGAAGGCCATTTTGTCGCTCCCGCCATCCTCGACTGCACCGGAACCCAGGCGACGCTGTGGAACCGCGAACTGTTCGGGCCGGTACTCGCCGTGAAACGAGTCCACTCCGCGGGCGAAGCGTTCGCGGCAGCAAACGAGGGCGACCTCGGTCTTTCTGCAGCGGTGTTCACGGGCAGCCTTTCCCACGCCATGGAAGCGATGGATCAGCTGGATGTCGGCATGTTGCACCTTAACTCCGAGACCGCGGGCGCAGATCCGCATGTGCCTTTCGGCGGTTCGAAGGGAAGCAGCCTCGGGCCAAAAGAGCAGGGTCGCGCTGCGCGAGAGTTCTTTTCGAACACCACCACGGTCTATCTGCGAGCGGGCGCATAATGCCAACCGCACTCGGAGGCATTCGGATCCTTGATTTCAGCAGGGTGCTCGCTGGCCCCTACGCCACGATGATGCTCGCCGATTTTGGTGCCGACGTGCTGAAGATCGAGCGACCGGAAATCGGGGACGAGACCCGTGCCTGGGGTCCGCCGTTTGACCGGGACGGCACCACGACCTACTTCAATTCCGTCAACCGAAATAAGGCCTCGGTCGAGGCCGACCTTCAAAACGACGACGAGATAGAAATGCTCTTGGAGCTGGTTCGGACCTCGGATGTAGTCGTCGAGAACTTTCGCGCGGGCACGATGGATCGCCTCGGCCTCGGTTATGAGCGGCTGAGCGAGCTCAATCCGCGCCTCATCTACTGCTCGATTACCGGATTCGGCAGCGCAGACGGCGCGGCGCTCGCAGGCTTCGATCTCCTGGTCCAGGCTGTGGGTGGTCTGATGAGTGTGACGGGAACGCAAGCGGGAGACCCAACGAAGACTGGAGTGGCGGTGGTCGACGTGATCACTGGGCTCCATGCGGTCACCGGGATCCTTACCGCACTGATTGCTCGTGGGACGACAGGGTGCGGTCAGCGCGTGGAGGTCAATCTCATGTCGAGCTTGCTGTCTGCACTCGTTAACCAGGCATCCGGCTACCTCGGTGCGGGCGTGGTGCCCGGAATAATGGGCAACAGGCACCCGAGTATTGCGCCCTATGAAGCTTTCAATACCTCCGATCGACCATTGGTGGTGGCTGTGGGCACAGACAGGCAGTTCCGCGCTTTCTGCGGTGGGCTCGGAATGCCAGAACTCGGCAGCGATCCACGATTCACCACGAATGAGCGGCGCGTGAAGAATCGAGAACCCCTCGGAGCCCTCATCACAGAGCGGTTGATCGGGGAGAATGCCGATCACTGGTTTCAGGTGATGGTCGAGCACGATGTTCCCGCAGGCCCGATCAATTCGATTGCGGAGGCGTTTGAGTTCGCCACGCGCCTCGGGCTCGCTCCAACGGTTGAAATCGCCGGGCAGGTGCAAGTAGCCAACCCGATCACCCTGTCGGCGACTCCGGCCGCCTATGTCACACCGCCGCCTCACCTCGGCAGCACGTCCCTCTCATTACTCAAGACAGAAGGCCAATGATGACGCCCACAACCTCCACGGATCGCGTTACCGGTCGATCCGCGATTTCGTCAGTGTTCACTGTCGATGATCTCCTCAGCGAGGCTGAAATCGGCTGGCAAACCCGTGCGCGAATGTTTGCCGAACAACGGATCAGCCCGACCATCGAGACGGATTTCGAAGACAGGCACTTCCGATCGGAGCTCATCGCTGAGCTGGGTGCTGGAGGCTTTCTCGGTATGCACATCACGGGCTATGGTTGCGCTGGTGCCGGCGCCGTGAGTTACGGGCTCGCCTGCCTCGAACTCGAGGCGGCAGATAGTGGATGGCGCACCTTCGTTTCGGTGCAGGGTTCGCTCGCAATGAGCGCGATAGCCAAATTCGGCTCGGAAGATCAGAAAAAAACCTGGTTGCCTGCAATGGCAAGCGGCCAGGTTGTCGGATGCTTCGCGCTCACCGAGCCGACGGGAGGCAGTGATCCGGCCGCTATGACAACCCGGGCCGAACGTGATGGAGCCGACTGGATCATCACCGGCGACAAGCGATGGATAGGGCTTGCGAGCCTCGCCACAATCGCCATCGTGTGGGCGCAGACCGCTGAAGGAGTCCGCGGTTTTATCGTGCCCACCGATACGCCAGGATTTTCGGCGACGCCGATCACCAACAAGCTCGCGATGAGGGCTTCCATCCAGTGCGATGTTCAGCTCGACGGCGTACGGGTCCCGGAATCCGCGCGTCTGCCGCTCGCCGAGGGTCTGCGTGGTCCGTTCTCCTGCCTCAACGAGGCGCGCTACGGGATCATTTGGGGGGTGATGGGAGCCGCGCGCTCCTGTCTGGAAGTTGCGGTGGATCGCGCGGTGAGCCGCGACGTATTCGGCGGCCCGATCGGACGTTTTCAGATCACCCAGGAGAAGCTCGCAACGATGTTGCTCGAATATGAGAAGGGCGTGTTACTGGCCCTCCACATCGGCCGAAAAAAAGAGGCAGGAACTCTCACCCCTGCCCAGATCAGCGTCGGGAAGCTCAACAACGTTCGCGAAGCGATCGCAATTGCGGGCCAGGCCCGATCAGTCCTCGGGGGCGACGGGATCACCTCGGACTTCCCTGTGATGCGACACATGGCTAATCTCGAGGCCGTACGAACTTACGAAGGAACAGACGAGATCCATGCGTTGGTCATCGGGCGAGCGCTTACCGGGCTTGACGCGTTCAAATAGGTCGTCGCGCACGAGGAATTCTGCGGGCGAGGTTTTAAACTCGGAGCGTGGGGTTCACCGGCCTGGAGAGGACCAATCGATCCAGATTTCCCCCGAGAACTCCGAGAACCTCATCCGGCGAGAAGATCTCGGTGAACCAGTCCGGTGTTTCCATCGCTTCTCTCATCCCGAGGTGGTCGAGGGCGACGGGAAAGTCTGACCCCCAAAGCAGCCGACTCGGGCCGAAGGTCTCCGAGATCAACGCCACTGTCGGTTTTACCTTCTCATGGGGAAATTCTGGATCCGCGTCATACAGTCCCGATACCTTTACCGCAACGTGGGCGAGATCAGCGAGTCGGAGCAGCCGGGCAAGGGCATCATGAAGCTCCGCTGGGGGAAGATCTACGACCCGGCGGGGGCTCCCGAGGTGGCTGACGAGCACGAGGCATCCGTCGAGCAATCGAATTGCGGTGCCGTGGCGTGCGAGCGATTGCGGAGTCGCGTTGATACTGACGGTTCGGCCCTCGAGGGCGATGTCGGCGAACCTCTCGACGAGGTCTTCCTCGATGTCGTCCAAGTAGAGCGAAATGCCTGCGAAGGCCTCGACATCCTCGCCAAGAGACGCCTCACCCTCGTCCCCAACACCGAGCAGGAGGTCAGCGAACAACCAGCCCTCGAACTCAGTGCCTAAACCCACCAACCGAAGGAAACACGGCTACACCACCACCAGGGACTTGACCCGCCGAGAAGGTCCACACCCGACAGGTCGCAGCCTCGCAGGTCTGCGGCGATGAGGTAGGCGCCTCTGAGGTGACAACCCCGACGATCCAAGAGCCGACGATCAGGGCGCCGACTTGGAGAAGGATTCGTGTTCGGCGTTTCTGGTACCTGTCGTCGGTGACACCGTCGGCGAGTTGGGCGGCAGCGGCCCACCGGGAGGCGCTGTCGTTTTTCAGGTCGGTCATGGGCTCTCCGTCGTTCGGGTTGACAGGATGTGCCGAACTATACGCCGGGCAAAGGCGCGAGGGCACCACCGGCAGCTGTAGAGCCAGCGGACATTTGCGCAGGTCAGACATAGACCTTCGCGCCACTGGCAGCCCTGAGCCATCCGACCCACATAACAAGCGAGGAATCAAATCAATTGCGAACATTCACCTGTGCGAAGTCCCCTTCACGACGCAGTACCCGGCTTCACTGGCCGGAACCCGCCCGTGGTCGGCCCCGAGGCCAACTCTTCGAAGTGCGCGTGGATCTACTTTGTGAATCGGTTCGATGACCGGCGAGAGGTCAAGAGGGCGTCGTACTTGGCCCCTGACGGCATGGGGCGTTCATCGGCCGGAAGGGCGCTCAGCACCGCGACGAGGTTCGATTCTGCAGCAATGTCAACGTCTGAGGGGAGGCCACTTGCCTGGTCTGCGCGGAGGTAGGCGTAAACCGTTTCGCGGCTAATGCCGACCGTGCGGGCGAGGACAGTTTTGGGTACGCCCTCGGCGGCCTTGTCGGTATAGGTCTTGGCGACAGGGATCCGCCAGGGTCCGCCAAGTGGCACAAGACGCCGCGGCGGCGTTCGCGCGCTCCTGCGCAAGACGCCCGGTCACCGGGCAGTTTCTCGGGACACCCAAAAATGCACGCGTTCGAACGCTGCTGTCGCGATGGACGCTTTCTCGTGCGGGGTCCTTGATTGACAAGCGGACCCTGGCAATCCCTGTGCATGGATGCGCGTGCGTCGTAGATTAGTGAGACGGCCTGCGTTCGTGACGAGCGTCTGCCCGTTTCTGGAAAGGTAAGGAGGCAGCGTGTTTCTTCGAAACGGACACCGGCAGGACTCCGGAAAAGATCTCAGCGCCTTCGGACTTGTCATAACGGGGGTGGCTCTCATCGCGGTGGGCGCGTTGCTGTTGGGTTTGGGTGCCATAGGCGTATTGCTGGTTGGCCGTGCCGCGTTTGCGGCCGTGCTTTTGCCGCTGGCCGGCATCGCCCTCGTTGTCGCCGGGATCGTCGCCTACGCTCGACGCGACACATCCCGCCCTCCCTCGGATCCAGACAAGCGGTAGCGTGCTGTCGTACTTGGTTCCCTTGAGAGTACCCCTCATCGGATTGGCGAAGCCAAATCGGCCTCCAAGAGCAACTTGAATTTGGCCCGCTGGTCGTCCGGTTGGCGGACAGCTAAATCAAGTCGCCTTCTGCGCTGCTGCGGGGATGCGTTCATCCGTCGCTGGCTTTGCCCCATGGCAGCAGTGACCGTAGCGAACCCGTAAACGCGGTGTGAGTGCAGTTTGCGGTGGTTTGAAACCGATCGCAGTTTAGATTAGCGCCACTTGGTGGTGAGGCCCCAGATAAGGCCACCGAGTGTCACCAGGCCACCGATCACACCCCAGACCACAGTTTGGGTCCCGCCGAGGATGAGCCCGCCTCCAACAACGCACAGCCCTCCAAGGATTGGGTAAATCCATGCTCGCGGTGATCTGGTCGCGTAAGGGTTCTCGTCGCCAAGGTCCGCACTGTTCCTGCTACGGCCACGGCGAGAAAGCAAATGCACACGATAAAGAACGGACGCGCGGGTAAGGCAAACAGAGGCGCGTTCGTTCTCCCGTGAGCTCGCGCGCCAACACTTAGAGCAACGGTGAAGACCACCATTGCGACAGCCACCGCCGGGATCATGACAAAGTAAAGCGCCATGTTTGAAAACGACAAAGCTTCGCCCTTCCAGTGAGTCGAGGGACACCACTTTTCGGTGCTGACTAATTTTCTAGTTCAATAGAAGATCTCATATACGACGTAAATGTAGCCGAGTCCCGCCAGCGCTCATTCCGCCATGCCTAACCCTTTCTCGTCAAGTGCAGAGATCGCGAGCCCGACGACCGGGACGTATCTCGCTGAGACCGAGAAAGGTTGCACGAAGCACGCATCAACTGGGACGAGTTGGCAGGCAAACGTCGGCCACTGAAGGTTCCGCATACGGACACAAAAGCGCTGTGCAGTCGACTTCGGACATTTGTGCACTCGACTACGGAATGTGACAGTGGATGAAGAAGTCCGGGGCGTGCGATTTTGGGGCTGATTCGGTGGGCCCGAAAATCCACATCGGCTGACGTGAAATCCCCACACTGAGGGCTCTCGATCAAGCATCATCAGCGCGGTTCATTCGTAGAAGAGACTCGAACCCAACGTGACCCTGGTTCGTGGACGATCAAGAGGAAGCTGAATAGTTGCGCTTGCCACGCCATGAGGAGAGGAGGCGCACGGGAGAGCACCGCTGTTTCGGGACACGGCACCAACTTAAGTGGCGCAACGAGAAGTCAAGTGGCACGGGACACGCCTCTCCACAGAAAAGTGGGCGGGCGCCAACAGCACCGATGAATGTGCCCGGCGAGAGCCCATGAACAGAGCCAGGCGGCGAGCCTCAGGCGTGGCGGTCGCGCAACTCGTCGCGTACCGCAGTCGGCACATCCACGCCGAAGAGCGCGGTGACGGCATCGCTGAAGGCCTGGCCTTCGCCAGAGCGCGCGAGTTCGCGTGCGCGCACCGAAGGGGTGTGCAACAGCACCCCGGTGAGGTGGCGAAGCGCTGCCTCGACGCGACCGTCCTCGTCACCGCGGGCCCGCGCCCGTTCGATCTCGGCGTCGAGACGTTCGAAAACGTGGCTGCGCAGCGCGACGACGGCCGGAGTGAGAGCCTGCTCCGCGGTCAGCGCGGCGAACTCGGATGCCGCTTCGCTCACGAGCGCGCGTGCATCGCTCGTGGCGTTCAACTCTTCGAGTGGGGCGTGGATGCTAATGGTCTCGAGGTCGAGCAGCTCGACGCCGTCGATCCCCGCAACGGCAGGGTCGACATTGCGAGGGAGACCAAGGTCGATGACGATACGGTGACGACCGGCGGCCAGCACGGCGGCGGTGATCACCGGTGTCTCCGACGAGGTACAGGTGATGACGACATCCGCTGCTTCGAGCGCTTCGACGAGCGAGGTGCTGGCGGTGAGCCCGAGGCGAGCGGCGAACCTGGCCGCACGACCGGAGGGAGAGAAAACGGTGAGCTGCTCGGCGCCGCGGTCGCGCAGCGCGGCGACTGTGGTGCCGGCATACTGACCGGTGCCGACGATGAGCACTCGCGCCTCTGACCAGTCGGCGATGCGGCTGGAAGCGAGTTCGAGGCCGAGGCGAACGAGAGAACGCCCTGCGCCGCCGATGGCCGTCTGGTTCTTCACACCGCGTGAGGTTTTGGCGGCGTTCTGGAAGAGTCGTTCGAGCCCGGAGGATGTGGTGCCTGCGGCGCGCGCCTGGATCAGCGCACGACGCACCTGGCCGGCGATCTCGTCCTCGCCGACGATCACAGACTCGAGTCCGGAAGACACCGCGAAGAGGTGCTCGGCCACCGGGTCGCCGCACAGCACGGTCACGGAGTTGCGCAGGTCATCCGGGTCCACTCCGCTCGCCTCACCGATCACCTGGACGGTGGTGGCCACAGCGACGGCGCTGGCCGCGGTGAGCGGTTCGTCGATCTCGAGGTAGGCCTCGAAGCGGTTGCAGGTGGCGAGTACCACGGCTCCCGAGACGAAGTCGCTCTTCTCGACGAGAGTGCCTGCTGCCGCGGGTGCACCGATCGAAAGCTTCTCGAGAAGGTCGAAGCTCGCGTTGTGGTGATTGGCGGTGAGACACAGAAGCACCGGCTAAGCCTACGACTGGCAGGCGTGACAGCGCAGCGCGAGGAGCTGCCAGGCAACCTCGCACATACTTAATCACGTGAACCTCCCAGCAAACCACCCCCTTCTCGACGGTCGAACCGCCGACTCCCCGCTGATCCAGGCCTATCGGGGAAACCGCCCGGAGAAGCTGCCGGTGTGGTTTATGCGTCAGGCCGGCCGTTCACTGCCCGAGTACCGCGAACTGCGGGTCGGAACCGCGATGCTCGACGCCTGCCTCGACCCCGCGCTGTCGAGCGAGATCACCCTCCAGCCGGTGCGTCGACACCAGGTGGACGCCGGCATCTTCTTCAGCGACATCGTCGTACCGATCAAGCTCGCCGGCGTCGACGTGAGCATCGTTCCCGGTCGCGGCCCGGTGCTCGGCGCCCCGATTCGCAGCGAAGCGGATGTCGCGGCCCTCCGACCCCTCGACCCTCAGGCGCTTGCTCCGATCGCCGACGGTGTGGCTCGTTCCGTAGCGGAGCTGGGCAGCACCCCGCTGATCGGGTTCGCCGGCGCACCTTTCACCCTCGCCGCGTATCTCGTCGAAGGCGGGCCGTCCAAGGACCATCTCCGCGCCCGCACCCTCATGCACGCCGATCCGGACACCTGGAACGCACTGCTCAGCTGGGCGGCGGACGTCACCGGCGCCTTCCTCCGGGCCCAGGTGCTGGCAGGCGCCAGCGCCGTTCAGCTGTTTGACTCCTGGGTGGGGTCGTTGTCGGTCGCCGACTACGAGGAGCGTGTGGCGCCCTACTCGGCGCGCGCGATCTCCCACGTGAGGGATTTGGGCGTTCCGATCGTGCACTTCGGGGTCGGCACCGGCGAACTGCTGCCGTCGATGCGCGCCATCGGCGTCGATGTGATGGGCGTCGACGACCGCATCCCACTGGACGAGGCATCCGCACGCCTCGGCTCCGACGTTCCGCTGCAGGGCAACATCAATCCAGCACTGCTGGCGGCGCCGTGGCCTGTTCTCGAGGCCCATGTGCTCGACGTGATCGAGCGAGGCAGAGCCGCTCGCAGCCATGTACTCAATCTCGGCCACGGCGTGCCGCCGGACACCGACCCCGACGTTCTCACCCGCATCGTGGAGCTCGCCCATGCCTAGTGCGGTCGTCGTCGGCGGAGGTATCGCCGGACTAGTGATCGCACGAGAGCTCGCGATCGGCGGTGTGAGCGTGACGCTGCTCGAGGCATCCGACCGGCTCGGCGGCAAGGTGGCGCGTCACATCGTCGCGGGAATCGAGTTGGATGCCGGCGCCGAGAGTTTCGCGACCCGCAATGGCACCGTCGCGGCTCTCGCCACCAGCCTCGGTCTCTCCGTCGAGTTGCCGAACCCTGCTGGAGCGTGGTTGCAGGCCTCGCCGGACCGGGCCTTCCCCCTGCCGAAGACGGGTCTGCTCGGAATCCCCAGCGTCCCCCTCGCCGCAGACGTGATCGCGGCCGTCGGCATCGGCGGGGCACTCCGAGCCCAGCTCGACGAGCTGATGCTCGGTTTCGTCGCGTCACAGGAGCGCAACTTCGGCGAACTCGTTCGGCGCCGGATGGGCCGTGTGGTGCTGGAGCAGCTGGTCGCACCCGTCACGCTCGGCATCCACTCCCGGCATCCGAACGATCTCGACGTCGACGTCGTCGCGCCTGGCCTGCGTGCAGCGCTACTCGACACCGGTTCACTCGCCCACGCGGTGCGCACCCTGCGTGCCGCCGCGCCCGCCGGGTCAGCGGTTTCCGGCGTCGAGGGCGGCATCTTCGAACTCGTTGACGCGCTCGCCGACGACCTCAGCGCGCGCGGCGTCGACCTGAGGCTCTCCTCGCCGGTCGGCGAGGTCGACGCCCTCGGTGCCACACTGACCACCGGGGAGATCGTGGATGCCGACACCGTCGTGCTGGCGACAGCCCTCGCCGCGCCGGACCAAACCACGATCACACCGACCACCATCACGCTCGCAACCCTCGTGCTCGACGCACCGCAGCTGGACGGCGCACCACGTGGCACGGGGCTGCTTGTCGTACCCGGCACCGAGGGCATCCGCGCGAAGGCGCTCACCCACTCTTCGGCCAAATGGCGGTGGCTCGCCGATCGACTCGGTGCGCATCGGCATGTCATCCGGCTCTCCTACAGCGGCGTGTCGCCCGAAGCATGGCGCGAACAGGCACGCAGGGATGCCGAAAAGCTGCTGGGCGTCGAGATCGCGGCATCCAGCATTCAGGGTTTCGATTCCGTCGAATGGTCGCAGCCCGCCACCGCGCCACCGTCGATCCCCGGCGTGACGCTGGTCGGCGAGGGTGTCGCCGGCACCGGACTCGCCGCCGTCATCGGTCGGGCGCAGCGAGAGGCTGAACGTCTGCTGGGAGACTCAAAGCCCTAGCGAGGGAGGACTACCCTTGAAATTGGGCTCCTGACGGGTACATTCCCCAGGGGGCATCCCTCACAGACGTTTCCGTCTTCGGGCGTGAACAGGAACGGAGCAATCATGCGAGGCAAACTTCTTCTCGTCGTCGGACTGGGCATCGGTTGTGTCCTCGGCAGCCGCGCTGGCCGCGAGCGTTACGAGCAGATCAAGCGTGCGGCTGGCAAGCTCTGGGATGACCCGCGCGTGCAGAGCCAGGTGAAGCAGGTCGAAGATTTCGCCAAAGACAAGGCCCCAGAGGTTGTCGAATTTCTCAGCGACGGTGCCAAGAAGGTCGTTTCCCAGGTGAGCGGTAAGCCGGTCGCGGCGAAGGCGCCTGCCACGCGCAAGTCGCCGAGGTCCAGCACCGCGAAGACCAGCACCGGTAAGTAGGTCGGTCGTGAGCGACGAAAGCGTCAAGAAACGGTCCCTGTTCACGCTGCTCTCGGATCTTCCGCGCCTGCTCATCGAGTTGGTGAAAGAGGAACTCGACCACCTCAAGACCGAGATGGTCGGCAAGCTTAAGCACGCGGGTATCGGTATCGGCCTGTTCGCCGGAGCCGCGTTCTTCGCGTTCTTCCTGTTCTGTGTGTTGATCGCCGCGGCGATTCTCGGCCTTGCTGTGATCCTGCCCGGCTGGGCTGCCGCCCTCATCGTGGCCGGCATCCTGCTGGTGATCGTGGTGATCCTCGTACTCATCGGCCTCGCGCAGGTGAAGAAGGGCGTACCTCCAGCACCCACCGAGACCATCAAGAGCGTGAAACAGGACGTCAACGCCATCAAAGGCATCGGAAAGCGAGCTAACCCATGAGCCTTCCCATCGAAACCAGGATCTCCACGGCGCGGGCTGAACTTGAAGAGACCCTCGACGCCATCGAAGACAAACTGAACGTGCCCAAGCAGGTCGGCAACCTCACCAGGAAAGCGAAGAAGGCGTACCGGGAGAACCCCGTGCCGTGGATCATCGGCGCGACGGCAGCGGTGATCGCCGTCGGAGGGCTCATCGCATGGGCCGTCCTCACCGACGACTGATCACCTCCCCAGTTCGCACACAGGAAAACAACCCACAGAAGCAGCGCCGCTTTTTGTTCTCGCCCGGTGGCGAGAGAGGATAGACGGCATGAGCACTACCCCGATCCCGAGCGGGTACTCACAGACTGGAAACACCCAAAGCGGATACACGCTGTGGGCCGTCTTCCGCCGTGACGCCGCCAACCCTGCCGGCAGTGATATCGAATCGCTGGCCACCACCATCAGTTCCATCGAGGAGCGCGGTGTAGTCGTTCGCGGCTTCTACGACGTCTCCGCTCTACGGGCGGACGCCGATCTCATGATCTGGCTTCACGATGGCGAGCCCGAGTTGCTCCAGTGGGCGCTGCGTGAACTGCGGCGCACGCCGCTGCTGAAGACGCTACTCCCCACCTGGAATGCCATGGGTGTGCATCGCGATGCGGAGTTCAGCGCCAATCACCTGCCATCGTTCATGCGGGGCAAAGATCCGGAAGCCTGGGTCACGGTCTACCCCTTCGTACGTTCCTACGAGTGGTATTTGCTGCCGAACGAGGAACGCAGCGCGATGCTCGCCGATCACGGGCGCAAGGGCAGCGAGTATCGCCAGGTGCTGGCCAATACCGTGGCATCCTTCGCCCTCGGCGACTACGAATGGATCCTCGCGCTCGAGGCGCCGCAACTGGTGGACCTCGTCGACCTCATGCGGCATTTGCGTCAGACGGATGCGCGGCGGCACGTGCGCGAAGAGATCCCGTTCTATGCGGGGCGCCGAATCTCGCTGGAGCAGATTCCTGAGGTCTTGTTGTGAATCCCGCGGTCGTGCTTGGAGCGACGGATGCGGCATCGACGGGGGCCGAGCACGTCGTTAAGGCGACCGCCTACGACGCCATCTTGTTGGCGAGTTTCGGGGGGCCTGAGGGGCAGGACGACGTCATCCCGTTCCTGCGAAATGTGACCCGCGGGCGGGGTATTCCGGAGGAACGGCTCGAAGAGGTCGCGCACCACTATCGGGCGTTCGGCGGGGTCAGCCCGATCAACGACCAGAACCGCGAGTTGAAAGCCGCTCTCGAGGCCGAGTTGGCCCGTCGCGGAATCGACCTCCCGGTGCTCTGGGGCAATCGCAACTGGAACCCCTACCTCCGTGACGCCCTGACGGAAGCCAACGCACGCGGATTCACCAGGCTGATCGCCATCGGCACGAGCGCCTACAGCTCCTACTCGAGTTGCCGACAGTATCGCGAAGACTACGCGAAGGCGCTCGCCGATACCGGTCTCGAGGGCGCCATCCAGATCGACAAGGTGCGTCAGTTCTTCGACCATCCCGGCTTCGTCGAACCCTTCATCGAAGGTGTTCGAGACGCTCTGGCCCAGATATCTGCTGCGGGTATCCCTCTCGACCAGACCCACGTACTGTTCTCCACCCACTCGATCCCCTCGACCGATGCCGCGAAGAGCGGTCCACCGGAGCGGGGTTTCGGCGCCGGGGGTGCCTACGCTGCCCAGCACCTCGCTGTTGCCGAGGTCGTGATCGCCGCGCAGGAGCATGCTGCCAGCTGGGATCTCGTCTACCAGAGTCGCAGTGGCCCGCCGAGCATGCCGTGGCTCGAGCCCGACGTGAACGACAGGATTACGGAGCTCGCCGGCGAGGGCACCAAGGCCGTCGTCATCGTGCCGCTCGGATTCGTCAGCGACCACATGGAAGTCAAGTGGGATCTCGACACGGAGGCGATGGAGACATCCGAGAAGCTGGGTGTGATGGCCATCCGCGTTCCCACACCGGGCGTGCACGCTGCGTATGTGTCGGGGCTGGTCGATCTCGTGCTGGAGCGTCGTGACGGTGTGCCGCTGGACGAACGTCCCGCGCTGACATCCCTCGGCCCGTGGTATGACGTGTGCCGCCCCGGCTGCTGCGAGAACGTGCGACTCGGTTTCAAACCGGCCCTCGCGGGGGTTGCGCCGTGAGTTCCGCACCCGGCAGCATCCGCATCGGCACTCGTGGCAGTGCCCTCGCCATTGCGCAGACCGGCGCGATCGCCGAATCGATAGCGAAGACATCCGGACTCCCGCTGGAGATCGTCACGATTGCCACCGAGGGAGATCACTCGAAGGCTCCGCTGGCCAGCCTCGGAGGCACTGGCGTGTTCGCGAGTGCACTGCGTGAAGCGCTGCTGCGTGAGGAGTGCGACCTCGTGGTGCACTCCCTCAAAGACCTCCCAACAACCCCCTACGCCGGTCTCCGCATCGGAGCCATCCCTAAGCGCGCTGACGCCCGGGATGTGCTCTGCGCCCGTGACGACCTGACCCTCGACGGTCTCGAACCCGGTGCCCGCGTCGGCACGGGCTCTCCTCGCAGGGCCGCCCAACTTCGCGGCTCGCGTTCGGATGTCGAGGTCGTCGACATCCGCGGCAACGTCGACACGCGCCTGGGCCGAATCGGTACCGATCTGGATGCTGTCGTGCTCGCCGCCGCCGGACTCTCCCGTCTCGGCCGTCTCGACGCGGTGACCGAGTTCTTCGAGCTCGGCCGCTGGGCAACCGCCCCAGGACAGGGCGCGTTGGGTATCGAGGTGCGCGACTCCTACAGTTCGGACTTCGCGGCGATCCTGAAATCCATCGACCACACCTCCAGTCGCCTGTGCGCCCTCGCCGAGCGAGCGGTTCTCAGACGCTTCGAAGCCGGGTGCGCTGCGCCGATCGGGGCGTCCGCGGTCGTGGACGGCGAGATGCTGTTTCTCACCGCGACGGTCTACGTGAGTGACGGATCGGGTTCGCTCACCAGTTCGCACGCGCTCGTGATCGAGGGGAGTGCTGCAGAGCGAGCACTGCTCCCTGACGACCTCGGAGATCGCGTGGCCGACGAGTTGCTACGGCTCGGCGCCGCGGATATCGCCCCGTTGGGAGTGTCTTCATGATGGCCTCGCGCGAGTCGAAACCGCTGGCCGGATGGCGCGTACTCGTGCCGCGCGGAGGCAAATGGGGCGACGGGGTCGCCGCCACCCTCCGCTCCTATGGCGCCGTGCCGGTGATCGCCCCGATGATCAACTTTGCGAGTTCCGAAAACGCCAGGGAGCTCTCCGACGCCCTCAAGCGCCTTGAGCACGGCAAGTTCGACTGGCTCGTGATCACCAGCGCCACGACTGTCGACGTGCTGATGAGCCAGCAGGTGACCGTGCCGCCGACCACCCGCATCGCCGCCGTCGGAGAGACGACGAGCGCAGCGCTGGCCCTCGCCGGCTACCGGGTCGACTTCGTGCCGGAGAGCGACAACTCGGCCCGCGGGCTGGTGAAGGGCTGGCCGCTGTCCGACATCGTCGGACGGGTGCTGATCCCCCAGTCCGACATCGCGGAGCCGACGCTCGTGGCGGGGCTTGCGAAGCTCGGGCTCGACGTGGAGTTCGTCTCGGCGTACCGCACGGTCGGGGTGCCCGTAGCGCAGCATGTGGCAGCGGATGTGGCATCCGGCCGGATCCGCGCCGTGCTCCTCACCTCTGGCAGCGTTGCCCGCCAGGTTCAGGCACAGCTCGCTCCTCTCCCGGAAGAAACCGTGGTGGCGGCTATCGGGCCGCGCACCGCTTTCGATGCCCGCGACGCCGGTATCACCGTGCACCTCATCGCCGAGTCACGCTCGGTGGCCGCCCTGGTCGAGGGGCTCGTCGAGTATGCGATCGCGGAGCAGGAACGGAACGGCGATGATTGACGGCCCACGGGATCGTCCACGCAGACTTCGACGCACCCCGGCCATTCGTCGGCTGATGGCGGAGACCCGCCTCCACCCGGCGGAGCTGATCCTGCCGATGTTCGTGCGTGAAGGCCTCGATGCCCCCGAGGCGATCAGCTCGATGCCGGGCGTGAGCCACCACTCCATCGACGGTCTGCGTCGCGCGGTCACCGAAGCCGCGGAGGCTGGTATCGGAGGAGTGATGCTGTTCGGCATCCCGGTTTCCAAAGACGCGACCGGTTCCGGAGCCACGGACGATAACGGCATCCTCAACCTGGCTACGCGAGCGGTGATCGAGGAGGTCGGGGAGTCGATAGTGGTACAGACGGACCTCTGCCTCGACGAGTTCACCGATCACGGGCACTGTGGGGTGCTGGATGCCGAGGGAAATGTCGACAACGACGCCTCCCTCGAGCGTTACCGGGACATGGCCATCGCGCAGGCGAACGCCGGCTCGCACCTGCTCGGCCTGAGCGGGATGATGGACGGTCAGGTAGCCGTGGTTCGAGACGCCCTGGACGACAACGGTTTCATCGACACCGCCGTGCTCGGCTACGCGGCGAAATACGCTTCCGCGTTCTACGGGCCGTTCCGTGAGGCCGTGCAGTCCTCACTGCAGGGCGATCGGCGCAGCTACCAGCTCGACCCGGCCAACCGCCGCGAAGGTCTGCGCGAGATTCTCGCCGATGTCGACGAGGGCGCCGATGTCGTGATGGTGAAGCCGGCCATGAGCTACCTCGACGTGTTGGCGGATGCCGCGGCCACGAGTCCGGTGCCAGTCTGGGCCTACCAGGTTTCCGGCGAGTATTCGATGATCGAGGCTGCGGCGGCCAACGGCTGGATCGACCGCCGCAGGGCCATCGAGGAGTCGGTGCTCAGCATCCGTCGTGCCGGCGCGGACGCCGTGCTCACCTACTGGGCCGTCGAGCTCGCGGAATGGCTGCGCTCATGACCTCGAACGAGCACTACTTCACCAGAGCGAAGCTGTCGATCCCCGGCGGCGTGAACTCGCCGGTGCGCGCCTATGGGTCCGTCGGGGGCACACCGCGGTTCCTGGTATCGGCGCGCGGTGCCTACGTCACGGATGCCGAGGGGCGCGAATACGTGGACCTGGTCAGCTCGTGGGGTCCGGCGATTCTCGGGCACGCGCATCCGGTCGTGGTGAAGGCGGTTCAGGATGCCGCGGCGCGCGGGCTCTCCTTCGGGGCATCCACTCCAGGAGAGACCGAACTGGCCGAGCTGGTGCGCGAACGGGTGAGGGTCGGCGACCAGCGTGCCGTCGAGAAGATCAGGCTCGTCTCGACAGGTACCGAAGCTACCATGACCGCGATTCGTCTTGCGCGCGGTGTCACCGGGCGCGACCTGCTGGTGAAGTTCGCCGGGCACTATCACGGCCACTCCGACGCACTGCTCGCCGAGGCGGGTTCGGGTGTCGCGACACTGGCGATGCCGGGGTCGGCCGGGGTTACCGCCGCAACCGCAGCCCAGACCCTTGTGCTGCCCTACAACGACCTGGATGCGGTGCGCGCCGTCTTCGCCGAGCATGGCCAGAACATCGCCGGCGTGATCGTCGAGGCCGCGGCCGCCAATATGGGCGTGCTGGCTCCCGACCGCGGCTTCAACCGCGCCCTCTCGGCGATCACTCGCGAGAATGGCGCCCTGCTCATCCTCGACGAGGTACTCACCGGCTTCCGGGTCGGTCCCGCCGGCTGGTGGGGGCTCGAAGCGGCACGGGTGGTTCCGGACGGCGCCGGCTGGACGCCGGACCTCGTCACCTTCGGCAAGGTGATCGGCGGTGGCATGCCGCTCGCAGCCCTCGGTGGCCGGGAAGATGTGATGGACCAGCTCGCCCCGCTCGGCCCCGTCTACCAGGCCGGCACCCTCAGTGGAAACCCCGTCGCCGTCGCTGCCGGCATCGCCACGCTGCGGAACGCGGATGCCGCGGTCTACAGTCGGCTCGACGCGGTGGCCGACCAGCTCTCGTCGGCGGTGTCGGCTGCCATGGCCGCGGAGGGTGTTGAGCATTCCGTGCAGCGCGCCGGAAACCTGTTTTCCTTCGCGTTCACCTCCGCCCCACCTCGGAACTATGCCGATGTGAAGGCACAGGACAGCTTTCGCTACCCGGCTTTCTTCCACGCGATGCTTGATGCCGGCGTATCGCTGCCGCCGTCGGTGTTCGAGGCGTGGTTCGTCTCAGCGGCTCACGACGACGCGGCGATCGCCCGCATCCTCGAGGCGCTGCCGGCGGCTGCCGGGGCCGCGGCTGCGGCACGTCCCGCTCGCGACTAGCTTCCGTCGCGCACCCGTAGATGTCACCGCGTCAGCTGCGCCCTGTCTGCGCGCCGGTTTGTTATCCGCGCGCACGTTGCAACATCCGCGCGGATAACAAACCGGCGCGCGGCTGCGGCTGACCGATCAGAACGCGACCGCCACGAAGATCGAGCCGATCGCCAGGAGAGCAGTATTCATGCTCGACAGTGTGGCAGAAAACAGTGGCGCAGAAAGGTGCCTGCTCAGGCGTGGACGTCGACGACAGTGCGTCCGCGCACGCCACCGGCGAGAATCACGTCAGCCCGTCCGATCGCATCCGCGAGGTCGATGGTGGAGGTCATCGAATCCAGCAGGTCGAGGTCGAGGTCGGTCGCCAGGCGGTCCCACGCCTCCTCGCGCAGCGGTGTCGGCGCGAAGACGGAGTTGATCCCGGCGAGAGTGACCGCGCGCAGAATGAATGGCATCACCGTTGTCGGCAGATCGGCGCTCTGCGCGAGACCACAGCTGGCCACCGTGCCGCCGTACCGGGTCTGGGCCAGCACATTGGCGAGGGTGGGCCCGCCTGCCGAGTCGACGGCCCCGGCCCAGCGCTGGCTCTGCAGGGGTTTGCCCGGCTCCCCGATCCGGCCGATGATCTCGGCGGCGCCGAGGGAGCGCAGGTAATCGGCCTCTTTCTCGCGACCGGTGGATGCCACGACGCGGTGTCCGAGTTTCGCCAGCAGTGCGATCGCAACCGATCCGACGCCACCTGCGGCTCCGGTGACCAGCAGGTCGCCATCCGTAGCTCCGCCCTTCTCGAGCGCGAGCACAGCGAGCATCGCGGTGAACCCTGCCGTGCCGATGGCAGCTGCACGCTTGGCGCTGATCGCCTCGGGGAGCGGCACCAGCCACTCGCCCTTCACCCGCGCACGTTCGCCCAGGCCGCCGTTGTGAGTCTCTCCGATACCCCAGCCGTTGACCAGCACGTGATCGCCGACCGCCCAGTCCGGACTTTCGGATGCCGCGACAGTGCCCACGAGGTCGATGCCCGGTATCAGCGGGCTGATCTTGGCGACCCCCGGGCGGCCTGCGAGGGCGAGACCATCCTTGAAATTGAGACTGGAGTACTCGACATCGATGGTGACGTCGCCGTCACCGAGTTCGTCATCCGTCACATCGTCGCGAAGAGTGGCCGTGGCATCCGTTATCTGAAGGGCTCGAAACATGGTGCCAACGCTACTCGCGGCTTCCGTGCGTGCAACCGGGTTCAGCCGAAGAGGATCGCGGCCTCGTCGTAGCGTGACTGCGGCACGGTGTTGAGCTTGCCGAGTGCGTCTTCGAAGGCCACGTGGGTGATCGTGGTTCCGCTGAGCGAGACCATGCGGCCCCAGCGGTTGTGCACGACGGAGTCGACGGCGGCCATACCGTAGCGGGTGGCGAGCACGCGGTCGTAGGCGGTGGGTGTTCCACCGCGCTGGATGTGGCCGAGGGTGGTCGCGCGAGTCTCGATTCCGACGCGGGCCTCGATCTCCGGCGCGATCAGCTCGCCGATGCCGCCCAATCGTGGACGGCCGAAGGCGTCGAGTCCGCGCTCGGAGTGGGCATCGTCCATGGTGTCGAGGTGGAAACCCTCGGCGACGACGAGCAGCGGTGCGCGACCGCGGTCGACGACCGACTGCACCCAGGCGGCGATCTGGTCCATGCTGGTCTTCTGCTCGGGGATAAGGATGGCGTGTGCACCGGCTGCCATCCCCGAATGCAGGGCGATCCAGCCGACGTGGCGGCCCATGACCTCGGCGACCATGCAGCGTCCATGCGAGTCGCCGGTGGTGCGGAGACGGTCCATCGCGTCGGTGGCGATCTGCACGGCGGTATCGAAGCCGAAGGTGTAGTCGGTGGCGGAGAGATCGTTGTCGACGGTCTTGGGCACGCCGACGATCTTGATGCCGGCATCCGTCAGTCGCTTGGCGGCGGCCAGGGTTCCTTCGCCACCGATCGCGATGAGGGAGTCGACGCCGAGACGTTCCATGTTCTCTTTGACCCGGTCGGCGCCACCGTCTGCCTCGAAGGGGTTGGTGCGTGAGGTTCCCAGGATGGTGCCGCCCTGCTTGGCGATGCCCTGGATGTCTTTGCGCTCCAGCGGTACCACGTTGCCTTCGATGACGCCTCGCCAGCCGTCTTTGAACCCGACGAACTCCTGGTTGTAGATCTGGGTGCCTTTGAGGACAGCGCCACGGATGACGGCGTTCAGGCCGGGACAGTCGCCGCCACTGGTGAGGATTCCGATGCTCATGAATACATCATTCCGTAGGTTTCACCCCGGAATGATCACCGGCGACCGCTAGAGGTCGATCGTTCTGTTCTCTCCGATGTCCGGCTGGCCTCCGGTGACGGCCGCTTTGGCGATTTTGAAGAGGATCACGGGTTTCGGGTCGTCCGTCGTCCAGTACTCGGCGGTGTCGGCGTGCACCTTGATGAGGGCGATGGTCGGATCCGTCTTGCCCTCGGGAAACCAGGCCTCGACGCTCTTCGTCCAGAGCTCTTCCACCTTCGCGCTATCGTGTTCCACAGTCGCGGTTCCGGCGATCGAGAGGTAGCCCTTTCCGGACTCCATAGCCACGTTCACCTCCGGGTTGGCGAGGATCTCCGTGGTCTTGGGCGATGGATCCTGGGTGAAAAACCACAGGTCGCCATCGAATTCGATCTCCTGCACGGCGAGCGGACGGCTTACGAGTTGTCCGCCTTCGTTCACTGTGGTGACCAGTGCGATATGGGCGGCCTTCACGAGCTCGGCGACTTTGGTGCGTTCTTCGTCAGTTGTGTTCATGCGCGGCACAGTACGCCGGTCATGCTCGATCGGACACCACTCCCAGCGGATGCTCGGCACAGGCCGTGGTCGACGCATGCTCTTCGCACACCACCAGCTGCACCCGGCAGCCGAGATCGCTGCAGTTCTGCATGTGGTTCGTGGGGGAATCGCAGCGGTAGCAGCGCCCGATGACAGTGGCCTTATCGCTGAAGTCCATGGACATCCGATTGTCGAAGACGTAGAGCGAGCCCTGCCAGAGCCCGTTGTCGCCGTAGGTCTCGCCGTAGCGGGCGATGCCGCCGTCGAGCTGGTAGACCTTCTCGAAGCCGCGGTTGATCATGAGCGAGCTGAGCACCTCGCAGCGGATCCCGCCGGTGCAGTAGGTGACGACCGGCTTGTCTTTGAGGTGGTCGTATCTGCCGCTGTCGAGCTCGGCCACGAATTCGCGGGTGTTGCTGACCTGTGGCACCACCGCATCCGTGAACCTGCCGATCTCGGCCTCGAAGGAGTTGCGGCCGTCGAAGAAGACCACGTCTTCGCGTTCGACGAGTTCGTGCAGTTGTTCTGGGCTGAGTTTCGTTCCGCCACCGACGACGCCGTTCTCGTTGACCTTCAACTCGCCGGGTGCCCCGAAACTCACGATCTCGTCGCGCACGCGCACGCTGAGGCGGGGAAAATCGTCGCCGTTGCCCTCGCTCCATTTGGCGTCCATCTCAGAGAACGGTGCATACTCGCGTGTCTTGCGCAGATAGCGCTTGACGTTCGTGAGCTCGCCGCCGACGGTTCCGTTGATGCCGTCCGGGGAGATCAGAATGCGGCCGCCGAGGCCGAGCGACTCGCACAGGTCGCGCTGCCAGAGCCGTATCGCCTCGGGGTCGGCGAGCGGCGTGAACTGGTAGAACAGCAGGATCTTCGGCACGGCCACTGATCGATTCTAAATCGACGAGCCTTCGCGGCGGCTGCGCGCAGGGCTCGAGGTGGGTCGTTGCGCTTCCACCGGTTCGGGCGACTGTCACCGCGCCGACGTAGTCTGCTGTGCATGGGACTGGCTCTGGCGACGGATGCGGAGCCGCTCCGCACCACCTACGCCCCGGCCGCACCGCTCGACCTCACGCTCACGCTGCGCCCCCTGAGTCGTGGCAAGCAGGATCCGACGATGCAGTGGTATCCCAACGGCGTCTGGCTCACCATGCCGACCCCTGAGGGCGGCGCCACCCTGCACCTGTCACAGCGCGGAGCGCTGATCGACGCTGTGGCCTGGGGCGTCGGCGCCGAGTGGGCGATCGCGAGCGTTCCCGAGCTGCTCGGGCAGAGTGACGAATCGGGCGACTTCGATGTGTCGACCAACGTGTTCCTGCACGATGCGCATCGCCGCACCTTCGGGATGCGCCTGCTGCGTACGGGCCGGGTGTTCGAGATGATGGTCGCCGCGATCCTCGAACAAAAGGTCACCGGCAAGGAAGCGCGACTGGCCTGGAGCACGCTGATCCGCAAGCACGGCCAGCCAGCCCCCGGTCCCGCGCCGGCTGGGATGCGGGTATTCCCGTCGCCCTACGCCTGGCGCATGATCCCATCGTGGGAGTGGCACAGGGCGGGAGTGGACTCGAAGCGTTCGCGCACGGTGATCGCCGCGGCATCCGTCGCCACCGGTCTCGAGCGCACGCTCGCACTCGGCCGAGGGGGCGTGGATGTGCTTGCCAGGCTCCGCAGCGTGCCGGGCGTCGGTGTATGGACCGCCGCCGAGACCAGCCAGCGCTCCCACGGCGACGCAGACGCGGTGAGCGTCGGCGACTATCACCTGCCGGCGGTGGTCGGATGGGCTCTCATCGGCAAGCCGGTCGACGACGACGGCATGCTCGAACTGCTGTCACCATGGCCGGGCAACCGCCAGCGGGTGATGCGGATCATCGAGTCGAGCGGATTCGTCAAGCCGAGGTTCGGGCCGCGTATGGCGATACCGGAGCACCGCAGCCGCTAGCGTGCGCATAGCCCCGCGACTCCGCGCCACTTGGCACTAAACGTGGTCTGGGTGTCGCCAGCCCACGGTTGCTGCCAAGTCACGAGCTTCGCGCCGCGTACAGGGATACCGGAGCGTCGCAGCAGCTAGCGTGCGCTGGAGCTGGTGCTTACTCCTGCGACTCCGGGTCGTCGGGTTCGGCGTCAGCCTCTGGCTCGGCGTGCGAGCCGAGCGGGCCACCGCCGAAGTCCGCCGAATCCGCTTCGCCCGCCGACTTCAGCAGTTCATCTGCCTTCGCCTTGGCGGCCGCAGCCTCTTCCGGATTCTCGGCCTCGGGACCGCCCTGGTTGGCAAACTGGTCGAAACCGGCCATGGCGACGCTCCCATCCTTGTGTGCTGACGGGTATGAGCCTAGCCAGCCGGAGGACCGTAGGCAAAGAGACCGGTCGGATCCCACTGCATCCTGAGGCTGGACAGCCGCTCGCTGATCGCCGATGGCCATGCCTTACCGAACTGCTCGGCATCACTGCCGTCTCCGGCGAAATTGATGGTGGTCTCCGGCGAGATCCACGGTGCTATCGCACTCATGACCTGGTTGGCGACCGCCGGCAGAACCTGGGCGAAGAGGTCGGGATTCGGCACTCCGACAAGCGACAGCGTGTATCCGGATGCCCGACCACCGACCGCAGAACCCTCAGGCACATCGACGAAAGTACGGCCTCCGAGCTGCCGGATCTCCACGACGATGAACGGCACCTGCTGGTCGGGACCAACGGTAGCGAGCAGTTCTGTGGCGAAGTCCTGGTCCAGATCGTTGAGCAGGCCGCCGGTGACCCAGCCGGGACCGGGTTCGGTCAGGTCGTTGTGGATGGTTCCCACCTGGGAGGCGGGCAGCACACCGATTGTGTCGATGATCGCCGGCGCGAGTTCGCGCAGCGGTGTGGCGAGACGCTTGCCTTCGGTTTCACCACCGGGGTAGGCGAAGCGCAGGTTGAGCACCGTGCGCCCGCGTAGGGGTTGCGGAATTGCGTCGAAGTCGGGCAGGCGCATGATCGCGAACGACGTGGTGACTGTGGCATCGGCGCTCGCGCTCCAGTCGATCCATGACCGCAGCACCGTCTCGATGTGCGGGGTGTCGAAAAAGATCGATCCCGCATAGAGCGCAGTGAGCGGAACGAGTTCGAACTGCATCTCGGTGACGACGCCGAAGCCGCCCTTGCCTCCGCGCAACGCCCAGAAGAGGTCGCTGTTCTCCTCCGCGTCCGCGGTCACGATCGAGCCGTCAGCCGTCACCAGCCGGAAACCGCGGGCGTAGTCCGAGCTGACACCGTGGCTGCGGGAGAGGGGCCCGACTCCACCGCCGAGGGTGTAGCCGATGGCGCCAACATTGCCGGATGCCCCGGTGATGGCCGTGAGCCCGAGCGGCTCTGCGGCGGTCAACACCGACCCCCAGCGCACACCGGCGCCGATGCGGGCGATACGGCTGCCCCCATCAACGGAGAGGGCATAGAGCCGCTGCGTGGTGATCAGCAGGCCGTCGGTGATAGCGGATTCCGCACCGTGTCCTGTGGCCTGCATGCGCACGCGCAGGTTGTGGGCGGCGGCGAAGCGCACCGCCTCGACGACGTCGGCCTCGCTGGTGGCGCCGACCGCGACGTCCGGAGTGCGGATGAAGGCGCGGTTGAACGCTGAGACCTCTTCGGCGAAACCACCGTCTGATGTGCCGAGTACTGGTCCGGCGACGATCGCACGGAGATCTTCTAAGGGGAGCGGCGCCTTCATTCCCGCAGGCTACAGCTGGCCACCGACAGGCGGAAGGTATTCTGGAGGAACATGAGAAGAACGGAAGGAGGAGTCCCGTGTCCCAGACGATGACGACGAGTGGCGACCTGACCTCCCTCTCTTTGCGTGAGCGTAAACGCGAGGCCACCCGGGAGGCCCTGGAGAGCGCAGCGCTCAAACTGGTGAGCGAGCGTGGCATCGACGGCGCGACCATCGACGACATTTGCGCCGTCGCAGGTTTCTCGCATCGCACCTTCTTCAACTATTTCCGTTCGAAGAGTCGGCCCTCATCGCCGGCCTCAGCCTTTCGCTGGAGGGCCAGTTCGTCGAAGACTTCGTCAGCTCGCATGGCGACGTCTACGCCGATCTCAAGCGCCTTCTGCTGCACCTGGTGCGCACTAGCCAGGAGCGCGGCTCAGAATGGCGCGACAGGGTCATGCTGCTCGCTGATAATCCTGCGCTGATAGCCAGCCGCCGCGACAACCAGGTCGAGTTAACGCGCGAACTCGTGGAGGTCATCCGCCTGCGCCTGCCTGGCGAAGACAGGGCGGAGACGCTGGCGGGGATGGTCATGATCGCAATCTCCACGGCTGCGCGCCGCTGGAGCGTGGTGCGGGCAGACGTGCCGTTCGACGAGGTGCTTCGCGACTCCTTCGAGGTCGTGGACGAGGTTGCGCGGAATGTCATGGGCGTCGCGCCAGTTACTGCTACGGACTGACCCGCGCTCACCACCACAGGAGAATCATGACTATTGGCGTCACCGCTGCCACCGGACAACTCGGCCGTCTCGTCATCGAGCAGCTACTCAAGACCCAACCGGCCGAGAGTCTCGTCGCCATCGTTCGCGATCCGCAGAAGGCTACCGACTTCGCCGAACGCGGAGTGACGGTACGCCAGGCCGACTACGAGGATGCCGCGGCTCTCCGTACGGCACTCGGTGGTGTCGACCGGCTCCTGCTGGTGTCCGGCCCCGAGGTCGGCAACCGTCTGACGCAGCACGGCCGCCGTGGATGCGGGTGTCGGGTTCCTTGCCTACACGAGTGCCTCCCATGCCGACGACAGCCCGTTGCCAGTCGTCCCTGAGCACCGCGCCACCGAGGCGCTGATCCGCGCATCCGGCCTGCACTTCAGCCTGCTGCGCAACAACTGGTACAGCGAGGGCTATCGAGCCACCGTGGAGAAAGCTCGCGAGACCGGTGTCATCGAGGGTGCGGCTGGCGATGGCCGGGTCGCCAGCGCCTCGCGGCGGGACTTCGCCGAGGCCGCCGCCGCGGTGCTCACCGGCACTGGACACGACAACACCGTTTACGAGCTGGCCGGCGACACGGCCTGGAGTTTTCCCGAGCTCGCGACGATCGTCTCGGAGATCACCGGACGCCCGGTGGAGTATCGCAACCTGAGCGTCGAAGACTACGAGGCGAGCCTGGCGGCGACCGGGCTCCCGGCCGACATCGCCGGTTTCGTGGCGGCCATCGACGGCGCGATCGCCGTTGGCGCTCTCGCTGACGCGAGTGGCGACCTGTCGCGGTTGATCGGGCGTGCGACGACGCCGGTCAGCGAAACGCTGCGCTGAGCAGGAGCAAGGAGCAGGAGCAAGGGCCAAGGCAAGGAGCAAGGGCCAAGGCGCTGAACTAGAGCGCACCCTCCAGCACGGCCATAGCCGCATTGTGGCCGCCGAGGCCACTCACGGCGCCGCCGCGTCTGGCTCCTGCGCCGCAGAGCAGGATGCGGTCGTGGCTGGTCGCGACGCCCCATCGCTCTGCGGCGGTCGCGAGAGCCGTGTCGTCCTCCACGAATGGCCAGTCGAGCGGGCCGTGGAAGATGTTGCCGCCGGGCATGCCGAGGGCGGCCTCCAGGTCGAGAGTGGTCTTCGTTTCGATGCACGGCGCGCCCGTGGCATCCGTCATCAGCAGGTCTTCGATTGGTTCGGCCAGCACCGAGTTGAGCGTATCGAGCACGGAGCGGGTCATCCGGTCGCGCATCGCGTCGTTGTTCGCGGACGACAGCAGCCGGTCGGGCGTGTGTAGTCCGAAGACGGTAATGGTGTGTGCGCCGCTGGCCGCGAGCTCCGGCGAGAGGATGCTGGGGTCGCTGAGCGTGTGGCAGTAGATCTCCGCGGGCAGCGGATTCGGCAGCTGCCCTGCGCTCGCCGCCTGGAAGGCCGCTTCGAGCTGCGTGTACCCCTCGTTGATGTGAAAGGTGCCGCCGAAGGCCGCAGCGGGATCTACCCTGTCGTCGAGAAGCCGAGGAAGCCGTCTGAGCAGCAGGTTGACCTTTACCTGCGAGCCCTCCGGTCGCGCGGGGCCTGCCTCCCTGAGCAGCCGGAAGAGGGCGTGCGGTGCGACGTTGGCGAGAACCGTGCCCGCTCCGATGACGGACTCCCGCCCGTCACGCAGGTAGCGCACCTCGCCATCCGGTGTGATCGAGGTCACCTCCGCGCTGGTCAGCATGGTCGCTCCGGCCGCACGTGCGGCTCCCGCCAGCTGGCTGGTGACCGCGCCCATGCCGCCCACCGGAACGTCCCAGTCCCCTGTACCTCCGCCGATCACGTGGTAGAGGAAGCAGCGGTTGGCGGCCAGCGTCTCATCGTGAGTTGACGCGAAGGTGCCGATCAGGGCATCCGTCGCCACGACGCCGCGTACCAGGTCGTTGTGGAAGGTGTTCTCGATGACCTCGCCGATAGGCCGCTCGACCATCTGGTGCCAGAGCGTGTCGTCGGCGAGGAGGCGCCTCGCCTCCGACCGGGTGAGCAGCGGGTCGCAGACGGTGGGAAAGACTGACCGGGCCAGCTTCGCGGTCTGGCCGTAGAAACGGTGCCAGGTCGACGCGTCGGCACCGATCGATGCGAAGGATGCGGCGGTGCCCTCGGCGTCTGCGTTGTCGACGAGCAGCCCGCGACCCGAGTGGCCGTCCGGCGTGTAAGACGAATACCGCCGCCGCTCAAGCCTGATGTCGAGCCGTAGTTCACGGATGATGCGGGCCGGTAGCAGGCTCACCAGGTAGGAGTATCGCGACAGCCTGGCATCCACACCCTGGAAGGCCTGTGCGGAGACGGCGGCGCCGCCGAGCTGGTCGAGCCGCTCGATCACTGTTACCGTCCTGCCGGACTGTGCGAGGTAGGCAGCCGCGACGAGGCCGTTGTGGCCGCCGCCGACGATGACGACGTCCTGTCGGGTCACGCTGTCTGCTCGGCTGGGGGGGCTACCGTCTCGGAGAGGGCTGCTGGCTCGGAGAGGGCTGCCGCGGCAGCTTCGTCGGCCGGCGCGTCTTCGTCGGCCGCGCAGCCGATCGCCCCGACCACCCGCGTCGACAGGTTCTTCAGCCGCTCGGCTTCGTCATCGTCGAGCACGTCGAAGAAGTAGCGACGGATGGCGGCCGCGTGACCGCGCATCGCTCCGAGAACTGCGCGGCGCCCCTCTATGGTCAGCCCGATCCACGAGCCCCTGGCGTCCATTTCACACTCTGCGCGGGAGAGTAGACCGCGTTTCTCCATGCGGGTGACCAGGTGAGAGACCCGGCTCTTCTCCCAGCCGATGGCACCGGCGATGTCTTTGACGCGCATCTGACGCCCTGGCGACTCGTTCATCGAGAGCAGCACCTCGTACTCCGATGCTGACACCTGCGAGTCGCGCTGGAGCTGCAGGTCGAGCGCGCGATCGAGATTGCGCCGCATCGAGTAGAAGGTGCGCCACACCTCAAGTTCGGATTCGGTGAGCGCGGACTGTTCAGCCATGCTTCATTCTAACGAGTTGATGACACGTCATCAACTATGACCGACTTCGAGAATACCAGGGTCCGGCCAAACAGGGCCGCCCGCCAACAGGACCATCAGTGCTGGTGAGCCGCCCAACAGGACGACTCACCGAGTGTGAGTCGCGGCATCCTGTCGGGCGGCGTGCAGACCTCGGGCGGCCTGCCGGCTTGGGCGGCGTGCAGACCGGTGCCTGCCGGCTCGGGCGACGTGCAGACCTCGGGTGAACGTGCCGGCTTCGGCTGGACCTTCTCAGCCGAACGTGGCGTCGAGAGCCGCCGCGAGGTCGGCGATCAGGTCGTCCGCCTCCTCCAGGCCGATCGAGAACCGGAGGTGCCCAAGCCTGCGGAACGGCTCGGGGTAGGCCGCGACACGGGGGCCATCGGTTCCGACGTGCACGATGAGCGACTCGTCGTGGCCGAGCGAAACTGCCGACGTGATCACGCGCAGGTTCGAGACGAAACGGTTCTGGGCATCCGAGTCGCCGTCGACCGCGAAAGCCATCATCGCGCCGTAGCCGCGCCCGCCGAACTGCCTGGTCGCCAGTTCGTGCTGCGGATGCGACGCGAGCCCAGGGTAGGCGACGTAGGCGACCCGCGGGTCGGCCTCCAAAAACTCGGCGACCCGCGCCGCCGACTCAAGGTGCTGCCGGAGTCGCAGCGGCAGGGTGACCGAGCCGCGCATAATGAGCCAGGCGTTGAACGGGGAGATCACTCCGCCGACATCCACCATGGCGTCGGATTTGATGCGCTGTACGAGTTCACGTGAACCGATCACCGCGCCGCCCATCGCATCGCCGTGTCCGTTGATGTACTTGGTGAGGGAGTGCACGACGAGGTCGGCTCCGTCGGCGAGCGGGCGGTAGAGCGGCGGCGGGCTGAAGGTCGAGTCCACCGAGAGGAGCGCGCCTGCCTCGTGCGCGATGCGGGCGATGGCCGCGACATCCGTGACCTTGGTTGTGGGGTTGGCGATCGCCTCGATGTGCACGAGTCGCGTGGCGGGGCGGAGGGCGGCGGCCACCGCGTCGAGGTCCGTCGCATCGATGAAGGTGGCCGTGATGCCGTACTTCTCGGGGAACAGCTCCGTGAACAGCCGGAATGTCGCCTCGTAGGTCACGTCGCCGACCACCACGTGGTCGCCGCTGCGCAGCTGTGTGAAGAACACCGCATGCAGCGCGGCGACGCCGGAAGCCAGCACCACCGCATCTTCGCCGCCCTCGAGAAGTGCCAGCTTCTGCTGCAGTCCGAGCTGGTTCGTGCCGGAGTTGCGGGTGTAGAGCGGGATGTCGGTACCCGACCAGCTGACGCCGGACGGGTCGTCGGGCAGGGCGTAGGAGTTCGCCATCACGATCGGCGTGCGGATCGCTCCGGAGCCCGCGTCGATCTCGTTGCCCGCGTGAACGGCCTGGCTGAGAAGGGAGAGGCTGGCCGGATCGTGTTTGTCGGGGCGTGAAGTCATGTGTTCAGCGTAGAAGAGTGTGGATCTACAGCTCGCTCTGTGACGGGGTACACGACACAGCGGGCGCAAGTAGTCTCGTTACATGCCGCAGTCCGTTCCCGAATCGTCCGCGAGCCCCGATTCGCTCGCCGACGAGGCCGTTCTCACGGTCCGTCGCTGGCTCACCGAGAGTGCCGATGTCACGCCCGACAGGTCTGCTGCGCGCCTCGCCGGCGTACTCAAGGACCCACGAGGACTCGATTTCACCATTGGCTTCGTCGACAGCGTGGTACGCCCGGAGGATCTCAGGGTCGCCGGCCGTAACCTGGAGAAGCTCTCGCGGGCCATCCCGTCCTTCCTGCCCTGGTATATGCGCATCGCCATTCAGCTCGGCGGAGGGTTCGCGCCGCTCATTCCGTGGCCGATCGTGCCGATCGCTCGTCGTGTGCTGCGCGGAATGGTCGGGCACCTCATCCTCGACGCGACCCCCAAGCACCTCGACAGGAGCATGGGAAAGCTGCGCAGTGCCGGCATCCGCCTCAACCTCAATCTGTTGGGTGAAGCCGTGCTCGGCGACGATGAAGCCGACCGCCGTCTCGCGGGCACCCGCGAGTTGCTTGAGCGCGACGACGTGGACTACGTGTCCGTCAAGGTGTCGTCGGTGTCCAGTCAGCTGTCGATGTGGTCCTACGACGAGACCGTCGAGCGGGTAGTGCGGCGGTTGACGCCGCTCTACGAACTCGCCGCGGTATCCGCCACCCGCAAGTTCATCAATCTCGACATGGAGGAGTTCCGCGACCTCGATCTGACCATCGCGGTGTTCACTCGCATCCTCGAGCAGCCACGGCTCAAGAACCTCGAGGCCGGGATGGTGCTGCAGTCCTACCTGCCGGATGCGCTGCGAGCGCTGCAGGGGCTCACCAACTGGGCGACCCAGCGTCGCGCGGCTGGCGGTGCGGGCATCAAGGTTCGCGTGGTCAAGGGCGCGAACCTGGCCATGGAGAACGTCGACGCGACCATCCACGGCTGGCCGCTGGCCACCTACTCGGTGAAGGAGCACACCGACACGAACTACAAGCGTCTGCTGCACTGGGCATTCACACCGGAGCACACCGACGCCGTACGGATCGGGGTGGCCGGCCACAACCTCTTCGACGTGGCCTACGCCTGGCTGCTCGCCACACAGCGCAGGGTCGACGCCCGCGTCGATTTCGAGATGCTGCTCGGCATGGCCACCGGACAGGCGGATGCCGTCAAGCGCGACGTCGGTGGCCTGCTGCTTTACACACCAGTGGTGCAGCCGGGTGAGTTCGATTCCGCGATCTCGTACCTCATCCGTCGGTTGGAGGAGAACGCGTCGAGCGAGAACTTCATGTCCGGCGTCTTCGAGCTGGCGGATGACGACGCGGTGTTCCAGAGGGAGGCCGACCGCTTCCTCAGCTCCGTGGCTCGGCTGGGCGACGGAGTGCCGGCATCTCATCGGCTGCAGGATCGTACGGTTCCGCTTCCCCTGCCACCTGTCGACACAGCCCCGCGCGAGTTCCTCAACGAACCCGACACCGACCCGGCCATCGCAGCCAATCGCGGCTGGGGTCGCGGCATCCTTTCTCGTGTTCCGTCGTCACGACTCGGGATCGACGGCATCGCCGCCGCGAAGATCACCGACCTCGAGACCCTGCAGCGAGCGATCGCCAGCACGGCAGCGGCCGGCGCGGAGTGGGGTCAGCGACGCTCGGATACCAGGGCGACCGTGCTGCACAGCGCCGGCGATGCGCTGGCGGCGGCGCGCGCAGAACTCATCGAGGTCATGGCGAGTGAGACCGGCAAGACGATCTCCGAGGGCGACGTCGAGGTGAGCGAGGCCATCGACTTCGCGCACTACTATGCCGAGCAGGCCCGCGCGCTCGACCGTGTCGAGCATGCGGAGTTCGTGCCATCGAAGCTCATCGTGGTCACGCCGCCGTGGAACTTCCCAGTCGCAATCCCGGCAGGCTCTGTGCTGTCCGCGCTCGCCGCAGGCTCCGGCGTCATCATCAAGCCTGCGCCCCAGGCACGCCGCACGGCTGCCGTTCTGGTCGAGGCGCTCTGGGCCGGAGGGGTTCCGCGCAGCGTGCTGACCCTCGCCGACATTGACGAGGGTGATCTCGGTCGGCAGCTGATCTCCGATCCTGCTGTCGACAGGGTCATCCTCACCGGTGCGTGGGAGACGGCAAAGCTGTTCCGTTCCTGGCGCGCCGATCTGCCACTGCTCGCCGAGACCAGTGGCAAGAACGCCATCGTCGTCACTCCCAGCGCCGACCTCGACCTGGCTGTTGCGGATGTGGTCAAGAGCGCCTTCGGTCACGCCGGCCAAAAGTGCTCTGCCGCGAGCCTGGTGATCCTGGTTGGATCGGTCGGCAAATCGGAACGGTTCCGCCGCCAGCTGCTCGACTCCGTCTCGACCCTGCGCGTCGGCTACCCGCAGGATCCGACCACGGTCATGGGCCCGATCATCGAACCGGCGGGCGGAAAGCTGGAGAAGGCTCTCACGACACTGGATGTCGGCGAGACCTGGCTGGCCAAGCCGAAGTCGCTCGACGAGAGCAACCGCCTCTGGTCACCCGGCGTGCGTGACGGCGTCACGGCCGGGTCGGAGTTCCACCTCACCGAATACTTCGGCCCCGTGCTTGGCATCATGCACGCCGACACCCTCGAGGCGGCCATCGAGCTGCAGAACGCTCCGGCCTACGGACTCACGGCAGGCATCCATTCGCTGGATGCCGATGAGATCGCCACCTGGATCGCCACCGTGCAGGCCGGCAACCTCTACGTCAACCGCGGTATCACCGGGGCTATCGTGCGCCGCCAACCCTTCGGCGGCTGGAAGCGGTCGACCGTCGGGGCGAGCGCCAAAGCGGGTGGACCGAACTACCTCGCCACTCTGGGCGACTGGCAGCCGGTGTTCTCCGAGCCTGGCAAATCGGTCGTTCTGCGCGGACTGAGCCCCAGGGTCACCGGGTTCATCGAGGCGGCCCAGCCCGGCATGGAGTTTCTCGAGTTCGACCGCGTTCGGTCCGGCGCGGTGAGCGACCAGCAGGCCTGGGACGAGGAGTTCGGCGTTGCCCGTGACATCTCGAACCTTCTCGTCGAACGCAACGTGTTCCGTTACCGGCCGGTGCCGGTGACCATTCGGCTGGCCGAGGGCGCGTCTCCCGCGCAACTGGTGCGCGTGGTCGCGGCTGCGACGAGGGCCGGCGCTCCCATCGCCATCAGCTCAGCTGTTCCGGTGGCTAGTGGCCTCATCCGTCTCTTCGGCAGTGGGCACCCGACGGTGGCCGTGCGCGAAGTGATCGTGGAGACGGATGCCCGCTGGCACGCCAGGCTGCAGTCCGGCGAGGCCCGCATCGGCAAGGGCAGCTCGAGTCGCATCCGCCTGATCGGCGGTGACCGGGCCGCCCTCTCGCTGGTGCTCGAGGGGGATCCGGATGTCGCGATCTACGCCGGCCAGGTCACCACAGCCGGTCGCATCGAACTCTTGCCGTTCCTGCACGAGCAGGCGATCAGCATCACTGCCCACCGTTTCGGCAACCCCGACCCGTCCACCGCAGTCGTTCTCTAAAGGAGCATCCATGATCCCCTCACTCCCGCTCAACAACGGAACCTCCATTCCACAGATCGGCCTCGGAACCTGGCCGCTGAACGACGAACAGGTCGCACCGGTGATCGTCACGGCGGTCGAGGCTGGCTATCGGCACATCGACACGGCGGCGAAGTACGGCAACGAGACGGGCGTGGGTGTCGGCATCCGGGACAGCGGTCTCGCTCGTGAAGAACTCTTCGTCACAACCAAGCTCGACGGCGAGTTCCAGGGCGACGATCGTGCGGTCGCGGGACTGGACGCATCCCTCGAGCGACTCGGCCTCGACTACGTGGACCTGCTGCTCATCCACTGGCCGCTGCCCGCACGCGGGGAATTCGTATCGACCTGGCGTACGTTCGAAAAGCTGTTGGCGGCGGGAAAGGCGAAGGCCATCGGTGTCTCCAATTTCAAGCCCGCCCATATCGCGAAGCTCGTCGCGGAGACGGATGTGCCGCCCGCGGTCAATCAGGTGCAGCTCAGCCCGTATACGCCTCGGCTGGCCGAGCGCCAGGTGAACGATGAGCACCGGATCGTGACAGAGTCGTGGAGTCCGATCGGCGCGGGCAACGACCTGCTCGTCGCACCCGCGATCGCAGCGATCGCAGAGCGCGCCGACAGGACGGCGGCCCAGATCGTGCTGCGCTGGCATGTGCAGCAGTCCCTGGTGGCGATCCCCAAGTCGGCGAACCCGGAGCGTATTCGCGAGAACCTGGACGTCTTCGACTTCGAGCTGACCACCGCTGACATCGACTCGATCGCGGCGCTCGACAAGGGCCCTGCGGCCGGCGTTGACTCCGACCACGAGGGCCACTGAGGTCACGCTGGTGTTCCAACCCCGCGCCGTGGCTTGTCACTTTCGGTGGGTGCGGGGCCGACAGACCACCGAAAGTGACAAGTGACGGCGTGACTACGGACGACAACGGATCAGCGGATGACGCGGGCCGGCGACAGGAACGGATCGACGCGGCATCCGCCATGCCATTGCTCGTCGAGCGGCTGTCAGCGCTGCGAGATCGCTCGGGGCGAGTGATGCTGGGGATCGTCGGCGCACCGGGTGCAGGCAAGTCCACGCTCGCCAATGACCTGGCTACGGCTCTCGGTGAGGATGTCGCTGCCGTCGTTCCAATGGACGGCTTCCACATCGCCTCCGCAGCGCTACCGGGCCCCGAATATCTGGAACGCCGCGGCGCCATGGACACCTTCGATGTCGGAGGCTATCTGTCCATGCTCAAGCGGCTCAGGATCGACACCGAGGACGTGATCTACGCACCCGCCTTCGAGCGCGCCCTCGAAGAACCGATGGCGGGCGCGATAGCCGTTCCTCGCAGTCTGCCGATTGTCATCACGGAGGGGAACTACCTCCTCTCCGACGAGACGCCGTGGAATGAGGTGCGCGCCTGTCTCGACGAGACCTGGTTCGTCGAGACGGATCACGCCACCCGCTTGGAACGCTTGATCGCCAGACATGTGCTTTCCGGCAAATCGCTCGAGCAGGCCACGCGGATGGCCACGGGGTCCGACGAACACAATGCTCGAGTGGTCGCCGATACCCGGTCCGCCGCCGACCTGGTCATCGCATCGGTGGCTCGCCGCCGCTAACTGCGCAGCGCCGCCTCGACCAGCGCGAGTGCGTCCGACGCGGAGACGCCCAGCTGGCGAGTCTGCTCGGCGTAGTCGTGGGCTGCACGTTGCGCCTCACGCTGGGCGGCGTCGCCATACTCGCTGATGTAGGAGCCGTTCCTCCCGCGGGTTTCGATCACGTGATCCCGTTCGAGTTCTCGATAGCAGCGCGCAACGGTGTTGGCGGCGAGGCCGAGCTCTTCGGCCAACCCGCGCACCGTCGGCAGTTTCGCGCCGGCCGCGAGCATCCCGGACCGCACCTGTTCGAGTAGCTGCACCCGAAGCTGTTCGTAGGGCGGCACCGAGGATTCGTGGTCGATTGACAGCGGCATGGATTCCCTCCCCGGACTGGGCGACGTAGCACTACACAACTATTGCCTGACAGGGAATCTTTACAAAATTCGTGAACTTCGCGTCATAACCACCGTGGTCGGCGCTCTCGCTTAACGTGCCCACTCTTTCTCGATACCCGCGAGTAATAAATGTCGACCCACCGGAGGGCGAATCCCGATGAAGCGAACGCACGACGATTACACCCAGGCGGACACGCTGCTCGAGCGTGTCGCCGAGGGTGACCAGGCCGCTTTCGCTGAACTCTTCGACGAACTCGCTCCCCGGGTCTTGCGCCGGATCGTCTCCGTGCTGCGTGACCAGGCGATGTCAGAAGAGGTTATGCAGGATGTCTTCCTCGAGACCTGGCAGAACGCCGCACGATACGACGTGAGCAAGGGCGGTGCCGCCGGCTGGATCCTCGCCAGAGCGCACGCCCGCGCCGTGGACCGGGTGCGCTCAGCTCAGGCCGAGCGCGACAGGGACCTAAAGGTCGGGATGCGCGACTACGCGCCGGAGCTCGACTCGATTCCCGAGACGGTCGAGTTGCAGATCGAGAGTGACAGGGTGAACACCGCGCTCGAGGTGCTCTCCGAGGTGCAGCGCCAGGCGGTTGTGCTGTCATTCTACCGCGGCTATAGCCACAGTCAGATGGCGGAGATGCTCCACGTGCCAATCGGCACCGTCAAGTCGCGAGTTCACGACGGTCTTCGTCACCTCCGCGAGGAGCTTGACGTCGCCTCCTAGCTCGGCGAGTTCGTGCAACCTCCTCGACGACGGTCGGAACTCAGGACTCCCTCGCCCGGTGGATCAGCTTCGACAGCACGATGGCGCTGCGAGTGTGGTCCACGTTGGGAGCGACGCGCACGCGCTCGAGGGCCAGCTCGAGCGAGGGGATGTCACGCGAGCGCATATGGACGATGGCGTCCGCGCTGCCCGTGACTGTGCCGGCATCCACCACCTCAGGGACCCCGGAGAGGATGCGACGCAGCTCCTCCGGTGCCACCGTGCCACGGCAGAAAAGCTCAACATAGGCCTCGGTGGCGAGCCCGTCGACGGCCGGGTCGACCTGGATGGTGAAACCACGGATCACCTTGTCGGCGACGAGACGGTCCACGCGGCGTTTAACTGCGGAGGCCGACAGACCGATGACCTCGCCGATATCGCCGTAACCGGCGCGGGCGTTCTGGCGGAGAAGGTCGATGATGCCGTAATCGAGGCTGTCCATCGCACCACTGTACGGTGTTTTCTTGTGCCCGTCTGAGCAAGTATGGAGATTTTATGCACCCTACGCTCCAAAATATCCGATGCGTGCGTGTGACACTGGAATGACCCCCACACCAGACTTCCAGAAGGAGCCACGTGTCGACCACACTTCCTGCGCCAGCGACCAGCATCGTGCGCACACCGAGCAAGCGCACCATCCTGATGTGCCGCCCCGACTTTTTCACCGTCAGCTATCGGATCAACCCGTGGATGCATCCGGAGGCCCCCACCGACACCTCGCTCGCGGTGCGCCAGTGGGAGACCCTCTACCAGACCTACCTCGACCTCGGCTTCGACGTGCACCTCATCGACCCGGTCGACGGCCTGCCCGACATGGTCTACGCGGCCAATGGCGGTTTCGTGATCGATAACATCGCCTACGGTGCGAGCTTCACCTACGCGGAACGCCAGCCAGAAGGCCCCGCATACATGGACTGGTTCGCCGCCAACGACTTCGATGTGCGGGTTCCGGAGAACATCAACGAGGGCGAAGGCGACTTCCTGCTCGTCGGCGACATCATCCTCGCCGGCACCGGATTCCGCAGCGCAACCAACAGTCACGAAGAACTCGCCCGCATCTACGGCCGCGAGGTCGTCACCCTCGAACTCGGCAACCCGAGCTTCTATCACCTCGACACGGCCATCGCCGTGCTCGATCCAGCCCCCGGATTCACTGCGCCCGACGGTTCTGGCCCAAACATCGCCTACCTGCCCTCAGCCTTCAACGAGACCGGCCTCGCCATCCTGCGCGAGCGGTTTCCGGATGCCCTGCTCGTGAACGAGGAAGACGCGGCCGTCCTCGGCCTCAACTCCTTCAGCGACGGGTACAACGTCGTGATCGCCTCGCGCGCCAAAGATTTCGAGCGCCAACTGCGCGAGCGCGGCTACAATCCCATCGGCGTCGACCTCAGCGAACTCCTGCTCGGCGGCGGCGGCGTCAAATGCTGCACGCTGGAACTCCGCCGATGAGCGTTGTTCGGGGGGCGGCCGCGGAGGCGTCGCCGACCTCCGCCCAGAGAGGCCCGACCACACCAGAGGCCGGTGACGCCTCCGCAACCACCAACACAATCAGCGGCGTAGCTGGCCAGGCAATTAATCTCGAGAACGAGCACATCGCTCACACGTACAGTCCGCTGCCGGTCGTCGTGGCTTCGGCGGAGGGCGCATGGGTCACCGATGTCGACGGGCGACGGTATCTCGACTGCCTCGCGGCGTACTCTGCGGTGAACTTCGGGCACGGGCATCCGCTGCTGGTGGATGCCGCGAAGAAGCAGCTCGACAGGGTGACGCTCACCAGCCGAGCCTTTCACAACGACCAGCTCGGGCCTTTTGTCACCGCTCTCGCCAGGCTGGCCGGCAAGGACATGGTGATTCCGATGAATACCGGCGCCGAGGCTGTGGAGTCGGGCATCAAGCTCGCCCGCGCCTGGGGTTACCGGGTCAAGGGTGTCGCCGCGAACCTGGCCAACATCATCGTGGCCGACGGCAACTTTCATGGGCGCACCACCACGATCGTCAGCTTCTCGGATGACCCGACCGCAACCACCGACTTCGGTCCGTTCACCCCGGGGTTCCGTTCCGTGCCCTACGGTGACGCTGCCGCGATCGAGGCGGCCATCGACGAAAACACTGTCGCCGTGCTGCTCGAACCGATTCAGGGCGAGGCGGGCATCATCGTGCCTCCGGCCGCCTACCTGCCGGCCGTTCGTGAGATCACGACGCGCAACAATGTGCTCTTCATTGCGGACGAGATCCAGTCCGGCCTCGGACGCACCGGCGCCACCTTCCAGTGCGACAACGTCGGGGTGGTACCCGACCTCTACCTGCTCGGCAAGGCGCTCGGTGGCGGGATCGTACCCGTCTCGGCCGTGGTCGGGAATGTGGATGTGGTCGGGGTGCTGCACTCCGGGGAGCACGGTTCCACGTTCGGCGGCAATCCGCTTGCGGCGGCGGTCGGTCGCGCAGTGATCTCGCTGCTCGAGACGGGGGAGTATCAGCAGCGCTCCCGCGTGATGGGTGAGCGTCTCACGACCGGACTCGAGCGGTTGGTCGGGTGTGGTGTGGTGGCGGTGCGATCGGCCGGGCTTTGGGCCGGCATCGATATCGACCCGGCGTTGGCGAGCGGTCGCGGGGTGTGTGAACTGCTGATGTCGCGCGGAGTGCTCGCGAAAGACACGCACGGGTCCACTATCCGCTTCGCTCCGCCGATCGTGATCTCGGCGGAGGACATCGACTTCGCCGTGGACCAGCTGGAGGCCGTGCTCCGGGAACTGCGCGCGTAGACCCCCCGGAACCTCGACGCCTGGGGAATCGTCCATCACGACCTCGTCGGTTGCATAACTCCTGCACTGTGGAGGTGGCCACGGTCTCGGGCCCGCGCTACCGGGTGACTTTTCGCCACCGGCTGCAGAGTGCAGGAGTTATGAAAAGGGGACAGGTCTTCGTCGGATGTGGGTACGGCCGCTACCCGCTTTCTGCGGCGATCGTGCTGCTTCTGCCTCCGGAGCTCGGGCCGACGGGGTACCGATGACCGTGGTCCTGGTCGCTGTGGTGACTTCAGCTCTCACCGCGACGAGTATGGTCGACAACATACGCCGATCGGCCCGGGGGGCACCGCAATGAATTTCTTTCCCGCATCGACCGCAACCCCTCTGAGGGGTGGACTGACGCTTCGTTGGGGAGTGCTCGCTCCCGGTCGCATCGCGGCCGACTTCGTCCAGACACTGCACCAGAACTCCGACCAGCGGATGCACGCAGTCGCGTCGCGCTCCTTCGAGCGCGCGGCCGCCTTCGGTGCTCGATTCGGCATCGAGCGCGTGTACGACAGCTACGAGCAGCTGGTCGCGGATCCCGACATCGACATCGTCTATGTGGCCGCTCCACACAGCGAGCACCGTGCGCTCGCACTGCTTGCGATCGCGGCTGGTAAGCACGTTCTGGTGGAGAAGCCGATCGCCTTGACCGCCGCTGAGGCGGGGGAAATCGCGAATGCGGCGCGGTCTGCCGGTGTGTTCGCCATGGAAGCGATGTGGGCGCGTTTTCTGCCACAGACGACCGTGATCGCGGCGCTGATTGCCGATGGGATTCTCGGCGATGTCGCGCTCGTCGCGGCGGACTATGGCTCGATCTTCGACTTCGACCCCGCGAGTCGGGCGTTCGATCCGGCCCTCGGTGGCGGGGCGCTACTCGACCTCGGCGTGTATCCGATCTGGTTCGCGCACTTCGTGCTCGGACGCCCCAGCCGAGTGGTGGCGAGCGGATCGATCACCTCGACCGGGGTGGACGGCCAGGCCGCCATTTTGTTCAGCACCGAGAGCGCGGAAGCCCAACTGAGTGCGAGCATGATCGTCTCAACCCCGGTGCGAGCGACCGTGAGCGGTTCTCTCGCGAGCCTCGACGTCGACGCCCCCTTCGTCGCCCCCGGGGGATTCACCGTCTACCGCGACGGCACCGACGATCCTCTGCGCTGGGACGATCCGACTTCGCTGCGCTGGCGCGATGGGCTGGTGTGGCAGGCCACGGCGGCGGCGCAGCACGTCGCAGACGGTCTGACTGAGTCTCCGCTGCATCCGCTCGACACCTCGATCGCGGTGCTCGAGACGATCGATGAGGCGCGGCGGCAGCTGGCGCTTCTCGGGTAGTTGGACCAGAGCTCGCGGTTTACCGTACCCGGCAGCCTCTCCCTCCAACTCTGCGCCCAAAAGTGACACCCGCGCCCGAACGTTCGGGCGCGGGTGTCATCGAGCGGCTCGGAGGTGTCGCTCGGGTGGAGTTCGCGAGGCAGGAGGAGCGCGTCAACCGGCGATCGGCGACTTGCGCGGCCGGGCCTTAGCCTCGATCCACCGATCGGGTTGGGTTGGGGGCGGCGCGTTAAACCGAGAATGCCTGTCGGATCAGGGAAAATGGGGTTTGTCTAGAACAC
>NZ_JBEPTL010000023.1:0-53762 GCF_040549465.1 Glaciihabitans sp. UYNi722
ACACGGTCCCACTGCTCATCAGTTAGTAACGAAGTACGAGACATCGTAAAAGCATCTCAACCAACCACCACAAAGGTTAGGAGACACGCCCTAGGTGCTGGAGTTAGACGGCCGACGAAAGCCGATGAACCTCATCCTGCAGTCGTGATCGTGCGCCATGTTCGACAAGATTCGGAATATAGGTGCTGATCCGGCTATCGGAGAGTGCAGCGTATTCTTCGGCGACAGTCGACGCAATGTGCTCCCGGTGCGTCTTGGGAAAACGAAGCGCAAGCCGGTCGACGAGTTTCGCGACAGCAGATTCCGTGGTCAGTGGGGACATGCCCCAATTCTGCGCTCCGTCTGCAGAGCGCGTCAACGCCTGTCGCAGGCGAACCTCTCCAGGCGTCTTCACCCGGCAGTCGGCGACTACGTCGTCGCCTCGATTGGGCGGAGGGTCGGCGCCGAGGTGAGGCTGGTGATGATCCTGCCGACCCACCACGGGTTTGCCGCGACCGTATGAACCCTCGGTGAGCTCGCTAAGCGCAGCATCGCTGCGCACTATTTCAATGAGATCGACCAGCGATTGGGATAACGAAGCGACGACGAAAGTGCGCACAGTCGGGACTTACGCCTCTACAGTCGCGAAAAACCGCGACCACGCTGGGACGTAGACCACTAGCGGGCAGGCGCCCATGTGCACACAGAGCACCGAAACGGCCCCGAAAGGCGCCGCACAATTCCCTAGCTCGACCATTCAACCGCAACAACACGTCTCAGAGAGAAGCAGACAGAGAGAAGCAGACATCGTGACCACACTCATCAAACCGACCACGCCTCGCGTCCCGCCGCCTGCGCCTCACGGATCGCGGCGTCCTCACCGGGCTCGCCGGATCGTCTTCATCGTGACCGGGGCAATCGTCGCCGTCATCGCCGCGGCGCTTGCGATTATCTTGATTGCCGGGGGAATCTTCGTGCCTGCGAACTATCTGCAACCTTGGGCGAAGAGCTACCCGGGCAAGTTCACCGATCCACGCATGAAGCTGGTGGCATCAGCCCTGCTGGCACCGAGTGGTCACCATATGCAACCGTGGTCGATAAAGCTCGACCCGAGCGATCCGAATGCGCTCTACCTTTACACGGACCCGAAGCGTCTCACCCTTGCGGTGGATCCGCTCGCCCGCCAGACCGTCGTCTCGGACGGCACGTTCCTCGCGTACCTCCGCATCGCCGGTCAGCGCGCCGGATACTCAGTCGCGTTCAACCTTTTCCCCAACGGAACCTACGACGAGTAGCATCTGGCCGCGAGCATGACAGCCCTGCCGGTCGCCAAGATCACCCTGAACCGTAAGGGCGGTGCGAGCGCAACAGCGGCGGCGAAAGACTACGACTCGCTGTATCTCTCGGACACCAACCGCGACCCTTACACCAGCACGCCGGTGACTGCCGCACAGTCCAGCGAGCTGACTTCCCTCGCCAACGGCACAGGTGCGACCCTTCAAATGTTTTCGGACAAGAGCGACATCGCAACCTTGGGCAACTTCGGGAACGAGGGAACCGTGCCATCGCGCTGACCGCATCGGAGGTTTCCCACACCACCGACTACGGGATGATCAGCACGCCAACCAACACGCGAGCAGATCAGGTTCGTGCGGGCATCCTGTATGCCGACTTCTCATTGCGAGCGCGGACCCTTGGCCTCGTCATGCAGCCACTCAGTCAGGTGTTACAGGAGTACCCGACTATGTCCGCGCCATACGCCGCCATCCACGCCGAGTACGCGGCCAATGGCCAAACTATCCAGATGCTCGTCCGCGTCGGTACCGCAACCACCCAGTACCCGGTCACGATGCGCCGGGACGCCGAGTCGCTCATGGTGCGCTAGGGCGTGTTGACCTGTCCTGAGTTTCCCGGACGGTTTCTTTGTGTTGAAGTCGTCATCCACAGTTTCGAGACACCGGAGAGCAGCGCCTGGGAAGGTCGCTCGGCCAGGCGCGAAGTGCGGACAAGTTACCTGTCATAACAAACACCAAGGCGTCGCCGCGGATGAGATGTCAACGGGAAAAGTCAACGTGTCAGAGGGCACGTTGCCTAGTTCTTCGCGAGGAAGTCCCTGCTCGTCTCGTCAAGTCGGCGTTCGAGCGCCGTTCGGAGAGCCGGATGCCCGTCCAGCGACGGATCGTCGGCAAGAACACCCTGCGCAAGCGCCCTGGCCTCGGTGATGAGATCACCGTCCTTCGCCACCCGCAGCAGCCGAAGGGATGACCGGCCACCGGACTGCGTACTGCCGAGCACATCGCCCTCCTGCCGCAACTCGAGATCCTTCTGCGCAAGCTCGAATCCGTCGAGGGTCGAGGCGACGGCGTCAACACGCTCGCGGGCCGGGGTCTCCTCCTCGGCATCCGTGACCATCAGGCAGATGCTCGGCACACCGCCGCGCCCCACCCTGCCCCGCAACTGATGCAGCTGCGAGACGCCGAACCGATCGGCATCCAGGATGATCATGGTGGAGGCGTTCGGCACGTCCACACCCACCTCGATCACCGTCGTGGCGACCAGCACGTCAACCTCACCGGCCGCGAAGGCGCGCATTAGCGAATCCTTCTCATCGCTCGGCAGCCGCCCGTGCAGCGCCTCGATGCGCTTACCCGCCAGCAGCGGATTGGCGCGCACCTGCGCGAGCACGTCGGTAACGTTGGCCACCCCCCCTGAGCGCTCACCGCTCCCTGAGCCGGTCGAGGGGCGCCCGCCACCCCCCTCGCCAAGTTCAGGGAGCGGCGACTCGATCTGCGTCGAGTCGATCGCCGGGCACACCACGAACCCCTGCCTGCCTGTGGCGAGCTCTTCGGCGAGACGTTCCCAGACCCGATTCACCCAGCCCGGCTTCTCGGCGAGGGGCACCACAAACGTCTCGATCGGCACGCGACCGCTCGGCAACTCGGCAATCGTCGACACATCCAGGTCGCCGAATACCGTCATGGCGACAGTGCGCGGGATCGGGGTCGCCGTGAGAACCAGAACGTGCGGTGGGGTGGTTCCTTTGCGCCGCAACGCCTCGCGTTGCTCGACACCGAAACGGTGCTGCTCGTCGACCACCACCAGACCGAGGTCGAAGAAGCCGACGGAATCACTCATCAGGGCGTGGGTTCCGATGACGATCCTCGCCTGCCCCGTCACCGCGTGCAGCATTGCCTTACGTCGCTCGGCGACAGTCAGCTGACCGGTGATCAGCGTCGGCATCAGTTCGGCAGAAAGTTCGGGGCCGAGGGTCTTTGCGATCGAACGCAGGTGCTGGCCCGCGAGCACCTCCGTCGGTGCGAGAAGTGCGGACTGTCCACCGGATTCCGCCACCGCGAGCATTGCTCGAAGTGCGACGAGAGTCTTACCGGAGCCGACCTCGCCCTGCACCAGCCGGTTCATCGGCACGGCCGCCGCGAGATCGGAGGCGATCTCCTGCCCTACGGCCACCTGGTCGGCCGTGCGCGTGAACGGCAGGGCGGCATCAAATCGCGCCAGCAGGCCACCGGTCTCCGGGATTCGCGGCTCCGCCAACTGCGCCCGCACGATGGCCCTCTGCTGCAGCAGCGCCGCCTGCAGCACGAAGGCTTCCTGAAAGCGGAGAGCCTTGCGAGCGGCACCCCAATCAGAATCCTTCTCCGGCCGGTGAATCAGCTCGAGCGCACGCGAATACGCCATCAGCTTGCGATCGCTGCGCACCGCATACGGCACAGGGTCGGCAAGCGATGGCAGCGTGTCCAGCACCACCCCGATCGCTTTCTGCAGCTGCCAGGAGGCGACGGATGCTGTGGCCGGGTAGATCGGGATCGGCAGCTCCGCCCACTTGCGGGCCGTGTCGTCGCTCGCTTCTGCGGCATCCGCTTCGAAGAGTTCGTAGTCGGGGTGGGCGAGCTGCATTGTGCCGCGGTAGTCGCCGACTTTGCCGGCGAAAATGCCACGGACCCCGGGGCGCAGTTCTTTGGAACGCCAGGCCTGGTTGAAGAAGGTGAGGGTGAGGATGCCCTTGCCGTCCGTGATGCGCACCTCGAGGATCGATCCGCGCTTGGCCCGCATCGGCCGCTCGCGCACCTCGATTACCTCTGCCACGATCGTGACGTTCTCGTCGATCGGCAACTGGGTAAGTGCTGTCAGTTCTCCGCGGCGCGCGTAACGACGCGGATAGTGGCTGAGCAGGTCTCCGACCGTCGCGAGCCCGAAGCCCTTCTCGATCGCGGCTGCGGTGCGACCGCCCAGCGCGCTGCTGAGCTTCACGTCGAGCGGGGAATCCACCCTCCGAGGTTACCCGGCACCGCGGATGCTCGTGGTCGACTCCCGAGCGTCGACACAGTCCGGGTTAGAGCCAGTGTTTCTTCTTGAAGATGGCGTACAGGGTGGCGCCCACCACGAGCATGAGGAGTATGGCGATCGGGTACCCGAACTGCCAGCTCAGCTCGGGCATCAACCGGAAGTTCATGCCGTAGATGCCGGTGATGATCGACGGCGCGAAGAGTATGGCGGCCCAGGCTGAGATCTTGCGGGCCTCCTCCGCCTGCCGGTTGCTGGCCTCGCCCACCTTCTGCATGTCTTCGTTCTGCCGCTGGGCCACCAGCGTCGCGTTCACCGTCAGGATGTCGCGCAACAGGATGCGGAACTCCTCGATGCGGTCGACGGCATGTGCCACATGGTCGGCGACGTCGCGCAGGTACTGCTGCAGATCTTCGCCGATGTCGTACTTTTCGAAGCCGTTGGAGATCTGCTCGAGCATGCCGACCAGTGGCTGGGCTGCGCGCTGGAAATCGATGACCTCGCGCGACAGCTCGTAGATTCGGCGGGAGACGCTGGGATCCCCAAGGAACACCTGCGTCTCTATCTCGTCGATGTCGTTGGCAAGACCGGCGACGACCGGCTGGTAGCCATCGACAACCGCATCGAGGATGGCGTAGAGCACGGCCTCGGTGCCGCGAGCGAGCAGGTCGGGCGTTGCCTCGAGCCTAGAACGCACCACCGAGAGGTCAGGCGACTCACTGTGCCGAACAGTGATGACGAAGTTGTGTCCGATGAATACGTGAAGCTCGCCGAACTCCACCTCCTCTTTGTCATCGAGGTAACGCGCAGCGCGCAGAACCACGAAGAGCGTCGATCCGTAGCGCTCGATCTTGGGGCGCTGGTGGGCGAGGATAGCGTCCTCCACCGCAAGCTCGTGCAGGCCGAACTGTTCGGCGAGAGACGTGAGCTCCTCGGTGGATGGGCGGTAGAGACCGATCCAGGCCATGGCGTCGGGGTGGGCGTCGAGAGCGGCATAGGTCGCGCTCAGCGAGGACGGCGTTTCGACGCGGCATCCGCTCTCATAAATGGCGTTGTTGATGATGCTGGAACGGGATTCCGACTGCTCGTCCTCGTCGGCGACCGCGGTTGTCGGTGTGGGCGCCTGGCGTCCGCGAAAGGAGATCGCTCGGAACGGTCTGCGGAAGTCGGGTGCCATGGATAAACGCTAAACCCGCGCGGTGAACAATCGGTGCGGGCACACGGCTGTCCCATCGCCGAAAACGCAGGAGATTCGAGCGCCACGGACGCGAATCGAACCGTTTCGTCGTTGTCGGTCGCCGATCTCCTGCGTTTTCAGCACGCCGCGACTCGCTACCGTTGAATCGTGACTCGCATCATCGCCGGATTCGCCGGTTCCCTGACCCTGTCGACGCCCGGCGCGGGCACGCGGCCCACGAGCGACCGGGTGCGTGAGGCCATCTTCTCCGCGCTCGAAGCCAGAGATGCGATCGAGGATGCGCGCGTGCTCGACCTCTACGCGGGATCCGGCGCCCTCGGCCTCGAGGCGGCCAGCCGTGGCGCAGCCATGGTGCGACTCGTCGAGCGCGGAAACAGCGCGGCGGCCATCTGCCGCAAGAACGCGGGCGTGGTGCTGCGCCGGGCGCCCAGGTCGAGCGCGCTGCGCATCGAGGTGACGGGGCAGCCGACGCAGGCTTTCCTCTCGTCGAACCGGGAGACCTGGGACCTGGTGTTCATGGACCCGCCCTACGACCTCGGCGAGACGGAACTGCTGCACAACCTGCAGTCCCTCGCATCGCTGATGGCCCCCGATGGCACACTCTGCCTCGAACGCAGCAGCCGTTCGCCGGAGCCCGCCTGGCCGGCCGGCATCGAGCTCGACCGGCGCAAGAACTACGGCGACACGACGCTCTGGTGGGCGACCGCCCGATAGGTCGCCATGACGCAGAAAGGGCCAACTGCTGCCGATAGGCCGCAGCACATCCGGAACGGTCGCCTCAGCCGGCCCCGCCGCTCCAGTCGCGGTAGGGGTCCCAGCCCGCAGGATCGTAGGGTTCGCCGTCCACGGTGATCCCGTCGGCCGTGCAGACACCGATCTGCCGAAATGGTGCTGGCAGTTCGGTGTCGGGTGGAAAGGCCGCGAGCAGCGAGTGGTCCTCTCCCCCAGCCATCGCTGCGACCGGATCGTCGCCGAGCATGGCACTGGCAAAGTCGATGCCGACACCGCTCGCTGCGGCCAGCCGTCCGGAGTCGATCGCGAGGCCGTCGCTGAGGTCGAGCATGGCCGTCGCGCCGGCGAGAGCCGCTATACGGCCCGCGAAGATCGGCGGGGTCGGGGCGAGCTGTGACGCCGTCCTTGTACGCAATGGCGTGGCGAGGTCGGCATCCGGAAGCCCGTCGACGTCGACAGCTTCGGTGAAGAGCAGCCGGAGAGCGGTGCCTGCCTCCCCGAGAGCCCCCGCCACCGCGACGATGTCGCCCCCGCGAGCGCCCGAGCGCACGACGGGTTTCCGGCCTTCGAGGTCACCGAAAGCCGTCACGGCGATCGTCAGAGTCGGAGAGACCGACAGGTCGCCTCCCACCACCCCGCAGCCGGGCGCGAGGGCGGCGCAGGCCTCGCGCAGTCCGTCGGCGATGCCCTCCAGCAGTGTGACGGGCGAGTGCGCCGGAGCTGCGATCGCCACCACCATGGCCGTCGGCACAGCACCCATGGCAGCCACATCAGAGAGATTGGATGCCGCGGCCTTCCACCCGAGATCGTGCGGGGTCGACCAGGCCAACCGGAAGTCCGGCCCGTGGATCATCATGTCCGTCGTCACCACGTACCGGCCGTCGGGAGCTGCGACCACCGCGGCGTCGTCGCCAGGGCCGAGCAGTTCGGATGCCGACGCCGGCAGCCGCGGAAAGATCCTGGCGAGCACTGCCGCCTCGCCGACTGCTCCGAGTGTGTCGTGAATCGGCGGCTCTGGCTGGGACGGCATGTATCAAACGGTAGCCTGAAAGCGATGAACTCGAAGCTGCGCGCGGGCGCACTCCTCGCGATCGTGCCGCTCATCCTGGCGACGCTCGCCGCCTGCGCACCCACCGTCGCACTGGAACCCGCTGCTCACGCCACCAACCCCGGATGCGCGGAGATCATCGTTCGCCTTCCTGACTCGGTGGACAACCAGGCGATCCGGCAGACGAATGCTCAGGCTACGGGCGCCTGGGGCAACCCCACCTCGGTGCTGCTGCGCTGCGGCGTGGCACCCCCCGGACCGACGGCTGCCGCCTGTTATACCCTCAAGGGAATCGACTGGCTCGTCGACGACTCCAAGGCGCCACGATACGTTTTCACCACCTTCGGCCGCGATCCGGCCACCGAGGTCATCGTCGACTCGAGTCATCTCACCAGCGGAACCGCCGCCCTTCTCGAGCTGGCCAACGCCATCGGCAGCATCAAGCAGACCAAAGAGTGCACCACCCGCGAGGATGTGCTCGGCGGCTCGGGCTCGACCTCGACCCCGGGTAATTAGCGCCGACGACTCCTCGCCCACCAGGGTCCGTGCTGATAGTCCGTCCAGTGCCAAATGAAGGCACTCTCGCACTGTACATCCCGAGTTTTCGGGAACGAGATCGCCACAGAGGCACAGATTGCCTTCATTTGGCACTGCGCCGTTGACTGGCACTGTGCAGCCGGCGGGCAGAAGCGCGGCGGGCACGACCCTCGGCAGACACGACCGCGGCGGCTACTCGACCAGGACCGCCGGGGTCGCGCTGTCGGTCGTGAGGTGCGGGGCGATGTCCCGCGGATCCATCGTGCCGGCGAGCACCTCGGCCACCTGGGCGACGATGGGCATCTCGACGCCTTTCGCCGCCGCGAGTTCGAGGATGGGAGCCACCGAGGAGAGGCCCTCCGCCGTCTGGTTCATCTGCTTGACGACATCCGTGAAGCTGTAACCCTGGCCGAGCAGGCGACCGGCGGTGTTGTTGCGCGACAGCGATGACTCGCAGGTCGCGATGAGGTCCCCGAGACCGGCGAGGCCGGAGAGCGTCTGGGGCAGGCCGCCGTAGGCGACGGCGAAGTCTGTCATCTCTACCAGGCCGCGGGTGATGATCGACGCTTTGGTGTTCTCCCCGTAGCCGACGCCGTCGACGATGCCGATGGCCACGGCGATGAGATTCTTGAGCACTCCGCCGAACTCGGTGCCGATGACATCCGTATTCACGAAGGAGCGGAAGTAGGGATTGGTCGCCACGGCCGCGACGGTGGTCGCGGTCTCGAGGCTGGTGGACGAGACGACGGCGGCCGTCGGCTGCTCCTTCGCGATCTCGAGGGCAAGATTGGGGCCGGATGCCACGGCGATGCGGTCCGGATCGATGTCCAGTTCCTGCACCATCACCTCGCTCATACGAAAACGGGTGCCCTTCTCGACGCCTTTCATCAGGCTCACCACGATCGCGTCGGACGGGATCAGCTCCCGCACGATCCGCAGGTTCTCCCTGAGCGACTGGCTGGGGATGGAGATGAACACGATCTCCGCGCCATCCATCACATCGGGGATGAGCGAGCTCGACCACAGGTTGCGTGGCAGGTTGATGCCCGGCAGGTAGTCGCTGTTGCGCTTGGACTGCGAGATCTCGCGCGCCAGTTCGGCGCGGCGGGCCCAGAGCGCCACGTCAGAGCCTCCGTCAGCGAGTACTTTGGCGAATGTTGTGCCCCAGCTGCCCGCGCCGAGCACAGCGACTCTTGGCACTCCGGGGCGGGAGATGCGGATCGGGAGGGTCATCGGGTTGGGATTAGTCAAAACGGCCGATCTCACTCTGGTTGTGTTTGGCCGGGTCCCAGACCTCGGCGGGCGGGGTCTCATCACGGAGGTCGGCCAGGAGGACGGTGATGGCGGCCATAAGTAACGCGGTCGCCTCGCGGAGGGTTGCGGGATCAAGTCCACGACCGGCGAAGGCCGACAGGTCGACAGGGTCGCCGATTTTCACACGAATGGTCTTGCGCGGAAAAAGGCTGATCTTCTGGCCGTAGCGCGGCATGATCAGCTGGGTGCCCCAGTGCGCGACCGGAATGAGCGGCACGCCGGACTGCAGGGCAAGGCGCACGGCTCCGGTCTTGCCACGCATTGGCCAGAGGCCCGGGTCACGCGTGAGCGAACCCTCCGGGTACACCACGACAGCTAGGCCCTCTTTCGCGAGCTTGGTGGCCGAGGCGAGCGGATCGCTGGCGCGTACGGCGCCGGTGCGCTCCACCGGCACCTGCCCGGATTTGCGGAGCACCCAGCCCACCACCGGCATCCTGAACAGCGAGGCCTTGGCGAGATAGCGCGGGGCGCGACCCAGCTTCCACATCACCCGCCCCACCACAACCGGGTCGAGCTCGCTGAAGTGGTTGGGCGCACAGATGAATGCGCCGTGTTTCGGCATCTTGTCGCCGTCGATGATCTCGAAACGGGCGAGCAACTCCATCGGCGGGATGAGCACTCCGGCCAGCACCCGGAAGATCGGTATTCTCTCCGATTTGTAGCGCTCGACCGACGTGGACTTCGGCACCGCGGCTTAGCCCTCGAAGACGAAGTCAGCCCCGAGCACCTCGAGCTTGTCGATGAAGTGCTCGTAGCCGCGGCTGATGATCCCCACGTTGCTGATGGTTGAGACGCCGTCCGCACTCAGGGCGGCGATCAGGTAGCTGAATCCGCCACGAAGGTCGGGAACACGCACATTGGCACCGCGCAGCTTGGTGGGCCCGGTGATGACGGCAGCCTGCTCGAAGTCACGACGGGCGACCCGGCGCGGGTGGTCGGGCAGACCCTGCTTGTGCACCACGATCTGCGCACCCATCTCATTGAGCGCCTCGGTGAAGCCGAAGCGGTCCTCGTAGACGGTCTCGTGCACGATTGACGTGCCGGTGGCCTGGGTGAGGGCCACGATGAGGGGCTGCTGCCAGTCCGTCATGAAGCCAGGATGCACATCCGTCTCGATGGTGACCGGCTTGAGTTCGCCACCGGGGTGGTAGAAGCGGATGCCGTCGTCTTTGACATCGAAAGCACCGCCGACCTTGCGGAAGACGTTGAGGAAGGTCATCAGCTCTGACTGCTTCGCGCCCTCGACGAAGATGTCGCCCTTGGTCACGAGCGCTGCGGCCGCCCAGCTGGCCACCTCGTTGCGGTCGAAGAGCGCACGGTGGTTGTAGCCTTCGAGACGGTCGACGCCCTCGATCAGGATCACGCGGTTGGGCTCGACGGAGATGATCGCGCCCATCTTCTGCAGGATGGCGATGAGATCCATGATCTCCGGCTCGATGGCCGCGTTGGTGAGCTCTGTGGTGCCCTTGGCACGCACGGCCGAGAGCAGAACCTGCTCGGTCGCGCCGACGCTCGGGTAGGGCAGCGTGATGTTCGCGCCGTGCAGGCCGTCAGGGGCCGTGATGTAGATGCCCTCGAAGCTCTTGTCGACGATGGCGCCCATGGCACGCAGCGCGTCGAGGTGGAAGTCGATGGGACGGTCGCCGATGCGGCAGCCACCGAGGTCCGGGATGCGCGCCTCACCGAGACGGTGCAGTAGAGGCCCGCAGAACAGGATCGGGATGCGGCTGGAGCCGGCGTGCGCGTCGATCTCGGCGAAGTGCGCCTTCTCGACGTTGCTCGTGTCGAAGAGCATCTCTCCCGGAACCGGGGTGGAGACGATGACACCGTAGACCTCGAGGAGGCCGCGCACCACCTCGACGTCGCTGATGTCGGGGACATCGCGCAGAACGCTGGGTGTCTCTCCGAGAAGCGCTGCCACCATGGCTTTGGTTGCGAGGTTCTTCGCGCCGCGGACGGCGATCCGACCCCTGAGAGGGTTGCCCCCGGTGATGGTTATCTCATCGGATTTCAATCCCACTCGCTGACCTGCCTTTTGGGCGTTCACAAGAGAGCTCATTCATTCACCTGCACTGGATTGGTTCGTAACAGCATGTTGTACCGGAAGTGTTCTCGGACGCCAGGATTCCCGGCCTTCTTCGAACTGTGTGATCTGCGCCTCATTGCGCAGTGTTAGCCCGATATCATCCAGGCCCTCGAGCAGCCGCCACCTAGTGTAATCATCGATCTCGAAGGGAACTGTGAGGTCGCCGATGCTCGCTGTCTTAGCAACAAGATCGATCGAGGCTTCTATTCCGGGGCTCGCCGCGATGATCGCCCAAATCTTCTCGATGGCATCCTCGGTGACCTCTCCGGTGAGCAGTCCTTGCTTGCCTGAGTTACCGCGAAAGATGTCCCCGAAACGGGGGCTCAGCACCGCATCGAAGCCGTAATCGCGTAGCGCCCATACGGCGTGCTCACGACTCGAACCGGTACCGAAGTCGGAACCGGCGAACAGGATGCGCGCACCCGAGAACTCCGGCTTGTTGAGCACGAAGTCTGGATCCTGTCGCCACGCGTAGAAAAGCGCATCGTCGAATCCGGTCTTGGTCACTCGCTTGAGGAAGACTGCGGGGATGATCTGGTCGGTGTCCACGTTGGAACGCTCGAGGGGCATTGCCACGCCGGTGACTGTCGAGACCTTGTCCATTACGCGTTCACCCCCTGCGAACTGGAGCCCACTGTGCTTGACGGCTCTTGGCTCGACGGTACACCCGCGTTTCCCAGATCCCACGGGCTTGACAGCGTGCCGCGAATAGCCGTCGCGGCGGCCACCAGCGGGGACACCAGGTGGGTGCGTCCGCCTTTGCCCTGCCGACCCTCGAAATTGCGGTTGGAGGTGGATGCGCAGCGCTCGCCCGGTGCTAATTGGTCGGGGTTCATCCCGAGACACATCGAGCAGCCGGCGAAGCGCCACTCGGCCCCGAACTCCTCGACGATCTTGTCGAGGCCTTCGGCCTCGGCTTCGATGCGCACGCGGGCGGAGCCCGGTACGACCATCACGCGCACGCCATCCGCCTTCTTCTGGCCTTTGATGATGGAGGCGAAGGCCCGCAGGTCTTCGATACGGCTGTTGGTGCACGAACCCATGAAGACCGCGTCCACATGGATGTCTTTGAGCGGGGTACCGGCTTCCAGATCCATGTACTCGAGTGCACGCTCGGCGGAGGCGCGCTCGTTCGGGTCGATGATGATCGACGGATCGGGGATGCGCTGGCTCAGCGACACGCCCTGGCCCGGATTGGTGCCCCAGGTCACGAAGGGCTCGAGTTCGTTGGCGTCGAGGAAGACCTCGGCGTCGAACACGGCGTCGTCGTCGGTGGCTAGCGTGTTCCAGTACTCGATGGCGGCATCCCAGTCGGCGCCCTTCGGCGAGTGGGCACGGCCCTCGAGGTAGTCGTAGGTGACCTGGTCTGGCGCCACCATGCCGGCGCGGGCACCGGCCTCGATCGACATGTTGCAGACGGTCATGCGGCCGTCCATCGACAGCGAGCGGATGGCGCTGCCGCGGTATTCGAGCACATAGCCCTGCCCGCCGCCGGTACCGATCTTGGCGATCACGGCCAGGATGATGTCTTTGGCGGTTACACCCGGGCGCAGCGTGCCCTCGACGGTGATCGCCATCGTCTTGAACGGCTTGAGCGGCAGCGTCTGCGTGGCGAGAACGTGCTCGACCTCGCTGGTGCCGATACCGAAGGCCATGGCACCGAAGGCACCGTGGGTGGAGGTGTGGCTGTCGCCGCAGACGACGGTGATGCCCGGCATGGTCAGCCCGAGCTGTGGGCCGACGACGTGCACGATGCCCTGCTCGACGTCACCGAGCGAATGCAGGCGCACACCGAACTCCGCGGCGTTCTTGCGCAGCGTGTCAATCTGGGTACGGCTGGTGAGGTCCGCGATCGGCTTGTCGATGTCCAGCGTCGGGGTGTTGTGATCCTCGGTAGCGATCGTCAGGTCGGGTCGCCGCACCGGCCGGCCGGCCACGCGCAGGCCGTCGAAGGCCTGCGGACTGGTGACCTCGTGCACGAGGTGCAGATCGATGTAGAGCAGGTCGGGGGTGCCGTCTTCACCCTTCACCACGAGATGGTCGTCCCAGACTTTTTCAGCCAGTGTGCGGGGTGAGTGGGTCTCTGCGCGCGACTGGCTTCTTTCGTGAGATTGGCTCGCGGGGGTTTCTGTGCTCATAGTTTCGTTCCTTCTTCGATCGAGTGGTCAGCCGACGCAAGAAACTCCGCGACGAGGGTGGCCGAATGACTAAGCCTCGTCGCGGCTACGAAGGAGCGTGAGCCGATCGAAAAACATAGTTCGAGAGTATCACCCGAAAGCGATACGACCGCTGCGTTGCCGCCTGTCGACAGCTTCGGTCAGCGTGCCTCGACGAGCATTCGATAGCGGCCGAGTTCGATCGTCGATCCGCTCGGAATGGAGGCCCGCTCCCCCGGATCGAGCACGCTCTCGACACCATCCGGGGTGGTGACGGCGACGCCGTTGGTGGAGAAGAGGTCGGTGATCCAGAATTCCGGTCCGGTGCAGTCGATAGCCGCATGGGTCTTCGACACCGATTTCTCTGGATCGTTGATGCGTAAGAGGCCGGCCGAGGTCCAGTTTTCGACGCGGGCGGGGTCACGTCCGAGCAGAAGCGTTCCCGAGACATGGATGACAGAGCCGTCATGCAGCCCGAGGCTCCACTGTCCCTGCGGTTTCTCGACGGCCGGGGTGCCCTGTGTCGGTTGCGGCACCGGCACGACCGGGCTCGGCGCGGTGGGAACGGCGGCAGGGGGCAGAATCTGGGGCGCGGATGCCGGCGGCACCGCCGGTCCTGCGGGCACGAAGACGGGCAGCAGCGGTTTGCGCTCCGTTACCCGGATCGTCTCCGAGATCTCGCTGGGACTCTCCGGAATAAGCCCAGGGGGCGGAGTTATGTAGCCTGGCTTGTCCACGACACCAACCTATAGCTCGGCCGCAGGTTGTGCGGAGGTGGGTCGGAAGCGAGACCAACCGCGACGCTGGCGGCCTGTCTTCCGATCGTTGGTTCGACGGTAGCGGAATGACGCGATCCGGCGGCGAAGCCAACCTGCCGACTCCAACGACGCGCTCGTGGTGGAGTCCGTCAACTCCCAGATCGACCCGACCACCTCTTCAGAGGGTTCAGAGTCGCCGAAGACGACGCTGTCGACGCGTGCCGCGAGCGGCGCGAATCCGGTCTCCGGCACGACGAGTCCCTGGGCGCGTGCCTGCGTCCCCAGCACTTCTGCGGTCTGCGTCCTGGTGGCCCGCCGTGGCAGTTCGAGGCCGAGCTCTGCATAGCTATCGGTCAGTTCATCCCATGATCCGGCCACCCGCCGGTCAGGAGGGCCGGTGTCGAAGCGTTGACGACGTCTCTTGCGTTTCAACGCGGCGATGATCAGGAAGGGCACGAAGTAGGCGAGCAACGGGATGCCGATGATCCCGGCCACCACCCACGCCCAGGCCGGGATCTGGAAGCCCGCATTCTTGTCTTGGGGATTCTTGTCGCTGATCTTCACCGGGGTCAGCAGGTCTTCCTGCTTCTGGTCGGTGCGGGGTGGCTGACGCACCTGGGGCTGCGGCTCGATCTTCGGCTTTGTGGTCTGCTCCTTCGGGGCATCCGTCTTGGTCGGGGTCGGATAAAACGGCACCCAGCCGACGCCCGTGAACGCCACCTCGTCCCAGGCCGTGATGTCCTTGCCGGTCACGGTCACCGAGTTCTGGCCGCTGCCGACCTTGGGCGCGAATCCCATGACGACGCGCGTCGGATAACCGAGATGGTTCGCCATGAGGGCGAATGCCGAGGCGTACTGCTCCTCATCGCCCACCATCGGCTCTTTGGTGAACAGCTCCGACATCCGGTCGGCGCCTTCGCCGGCGCGTGACGGCACCGGATCCGAGGCGAGACCGTGGCTGAGGTAGCCGACGGTCTTGAGCGAGCGCTCGAGGTTGCGCAGCTGCTGGATCGTAGTCTTCGCGCTGCCGGCATATTCCTCGGCCTTGGCAGCGACGACGTCGGGAACGTTGGTCACCGGCGGCATCAGGATGCTTGAAGCGGGAACTTTGGCCAGCTTCTTGTCGTTCGGGATCGACGGGGAGACCACGCCCACTTTGTAGACCAGGCCGCGGCTAACACCACTGGTGACGGCCGAGGTGCCCGTCGTCGTGTTGATGCGCACCGTGGTGGTCGGATCTGTTCCGTCGTGCTTCTCGAAATCGAGAGTGGACGGATACTCGGCGTTCGGAAGCCACACGTCTTTGTAGCCGCTGATGGTGAACGTCAGATTCGAGCGGGATCCTGCGGTGAAGAGCGACGGCTCTGGAATGTTTCGGCCGAGCAGCTCGAATCCGCCGGATCCGTTGGTCTGGGTCTCGGGGCTTGCGACGCTCCATACCTGTCCGTCGTAACTGTCGAGGGTTGCCATCCGGATCTTCTGGCCGGTCTCCAGGCCGGTGACGGTGAAGAGGTCGGTCTTTTCGAGCGTCTTGGTGAAGGTACGGTAGCCGGCCAGCGGGCTCGGATACTGCAGCGGATCGAAGGGTGGCGTCACCTCCTGCCGCAGCACGAAGCGCGAAGCGGCCGCGGGAGCGAGCAGCACTCCGCCGACGCCGCCGATCGCGATCGCGCCGAGCACGACGATCGCGACGCCGACCAGGCGACGTCTCTTCATCGCGCCCTCGACGGTGATCGCTACGACACCGGGTTCACGTCGTCGCCAACCGAGCCAGACGAGGGCGATGGCGGCGAAGCCCACACCACGCAGCCCGGCGAAGTAGGGCTCCTCGGTTCCGAGGAGGATGCCGGCGAGAAACAGCAGCGCCGGCGCGATGAGCAGGATGCTCGCTCGCGGCGGTGTTCTCTTCTTACGCGGGAGCCACCTCAGCGATAGGGAAACGCAGATCAGCGTCACGAGCCAGGTGGCGAAGTACGGTACGACCGCGATGTAGGCGGGCGCTTCGACCGGCGTCTGCAGGGTGACGATGTCCGCCCAGCCGAAGATGGCCCCCTGGAACAGGCCGAGGAGGCTCTGCCCGCTCGGGATGACACCGAACAGCGTCTGCGCCGGCATCGTCAGCGGCGAGCCGAGGAGCAGATAGGCGAGGATCGCGATGCCGATGGTCGGAAGTATCGACAGGCGGAAGAGGAAGCAGCCGAGCGCGACCACGGTGCCGACGACGAAACCGCCGAAAGCGGCGAGCAGGTAGTTGTAGGGGCCGAAGGCTGGCTCGAACCCGGCGATGGCGATGAGGCTCAGAACAGTGAGCACCGCGAGGTCGGTCCACATGGTGGCGGTGACGGACGCGCGCAGGCCTGCGGTTCCGAAACGGGCCGAGGCGGCGGTCGTGGCGCTCATCGGCCAGTCCGATCGAGTATGGCCGGCAGGTCGGTGAGGCGTCCGACGGTGGCGAGCACTGTGCCGCCCACCTTCGACAGTCCGGCGGGTTCGCCGAGGGCAACGCGCACGGCGATCATGATGGTGTCCTGGCCGTACAGGGTCGACACCGATCGCACCTCGTGAGTCGAAACCTGTGAGCCGACGACGAGTACGGCGAGCGAAGGAACGGGAAGTTTGCGAGTGGTGGCGCGCACGAAGTCGCGCAGCGTGGGAAACTCGCCGCTGGTCGGCTGAATGCGGCACGAGTCGTCGAGCAGGGCCGTCACCGAGCGACTGCGCAACGCCGCCCTCTCCCAGATGACGTCGAGGTTGGTCTTCTCCCGGATCACCTGGCATCCGATGGACGCCATCACCGAGATGCCGAGTTCGAACTCGTCCTCCGACGCGTAGTGGCTGGTCTCCGCGCTCTGCATCAGCAGCAGCTGCGAACGCCTGGTCTCCGTGTACTGCCGCACCATGAGCTGCCCGGTGCGGGCTGAGGTACGCCAATGGACGTTGCGGATGTCGTCGCCTGGCTCGTACTGCCTGAGCGCATGGAAGGCCAGATCGCTGTTGGTGATGACCGCGCTGGTCTGACCTTCGAGGTCTCGCACCAGTCCACGCGCGGTCGCCAGCAGGCGGGTGGTCTGCGGATGCACGAACAGCTCGACCTGCTCGGTCCAGCTGACCGTCCGACGGACGAGACCGAGCTGGTCACCGCGCACGGAGATGGCCGGACCGGCGAGGATCAGGGCGCGCCGATGGGTCGGCATGGCGAAGAGCTCCTCGCTCTCCGCTCCGGGCGCCAGGCGGGGCACGATGAATTCGGCGACCCCTGACCCGACGGGCAACTCCATGCGGGTGGGAAGAAGCGCTTTCTGCCCGGAGTTGGTCACCAGCATCCGACCGAGTGCACGCTGGCCGGCGACCACCCGTCGGGGATTCAACTCGATCAGGACCTTATAGGTCGCTCGACCGAAGACGAAGCCTACGGCGATCAGGAAGCCGGCGAGCAGGGTGGCACCGAGGAAGGTGAACTCGACCCAGCCGAGTACACCGCTGATGATGAAGGAGACGACGGCTGCGCCGAGCACGATCCATCCGACGGTGCTCACCGACGCGACCGCCGGTTCGAGGTAGCGCCACACGACGCTGATCGTGGGCCGCACGAGCCGCCCCAGGGCCGACAGCCCGGAAAGGATGGCGCGCCACAACTGTCGCAGCGCGAGAAGCGTCTGCGACGGTTTGCGTGGGGCGTCGGTGGTCGTGGTCATGCGGTCAGGCGGCGCGATAGGCCGGGGGCTCGATGTCGACCAGGGCCTTGTTCACGATGTCGATGCCCGAGACGCCGGCGAAGTCGGACTCCGGGTCGACGATGATGCGATGCGCGAGTACCGGGACCGCGAGCTCCCGCACGTCGTCCGGCGTCACGTAGGTGCGGCCGGCAGAGATCGCCCAGGTTTTCACAGCACGGGCGAGCGCCAGGCCGCCACGGATGCTGACGCCGAGGGCGGCATCCTTATCGGACCGCGTGGCGCTAATCAGGGTGCTGACGTACCCCATGATCGAGGCGTCGACGTGCACTTCGCTGGCGAGTTTGGCCATCGCGACGATCGACTCCGACGCGATGATCGGCTGGATGGAGGACGCGCGGGCGCGGTTCGACGAGTCCATCAGCAGGCTGACGGTGGTGTCGTGGTCGGGGTATCCAAGCGAGGTTTTGATGAGGAAGCGGTCGAGCTGCGCCTCGGGGAGCGAATAGGTTCCGGCCTGCTCCACAGGGTTCTGGGTCGCGATGACCACGAACGGCGCACCGACCGGGTGGCCAACGCCATCCACTGTGACGACGCCCTCCTCCATGACCTCGAGCAGTGCGCTCTGGGTTTTCGGGCTGGCACGGTTGATCTCGTCCGCGAGCACCACGGAGGCGAAGATCGGCCCGGGATGGAACTCGAACCGGCCGTTGCTCTGGTCGTAGATGGTGACGCCGGTGACGTCGGACGGCAGAAGGTCCGGTGTGAACTGGATGCGCGAGTTCGTGCCGTCCACCGTGTTGGCAAGCGCCTTGGCGAGCACCGTCTTGCCGGTGCCCGGCACGTCTTCGAGCAGCACGTGCCCGTCGGACAGCATTGCCGTGAGCACCAGCCTGATGCTCTGCTCCTTGCCGAGAATGGCCTTATCGATGTTGCCGACCAGCTGACTGAACGCGTTCGCGAACCAGTCGGCCTGCTCTTGGGTTACGGGCATGAGAGTGTCGTCCTTTCGAGGGCGATGGCTATGGCTATGGCTATGGCTATGGCTATGGGCGGAAGTCCACGGAACCGCTGGATACCCCGTTGACGGTCACCGATGCGTTGTCGTAACCGCAGCGGGATGGATCACTCCCGTCATCGTTGCTGTCGTGGGTCGCCTTTCCGTCGGCCCCAACAGTGATGGTGTGCGGGAATGAAGAGAGCGGTTGTCCCTGGCAGTAATAGACGATCCGATACGTTCCGGGAGTGAAGCCAGTCACGGAAGTGCGATAGGTGTAACAGCCGAAGCTACAGGTCTGCGTCGTGTAAGTACCCTTCTGCAGGCTGACCGAGGGATCGGGATCCTTCACGGAGACGCTGTTCGAGGTCACAACGTCGCTCTCGATGTTGCCGGGGTTCCTGGCCTGCACCTGGAAGGAATAGGTGCCCTTGTTCACATTCATGTCGACACTCCGGGTTCCACTCCACCCCGACCATCCGCCGCTGTTGAAGTTGTAGCGGTATTCCGCCGTGCCGCCGCCGGTGTTGTCGGGAGATCCCCACGTCATACGGAGGGTGGTCGGCGCGTCGCCACCGGTATTCCTCAGGTTCACGGAGGTGGGCGGCCCCGGCTTGCCGTACGGCGTGACAGCCGCACTCGCCGGAGACGCGCTGCTCGGACCATCCGAATTGCTGGCGATGACCGTGAACCTGTACGCGGTCCCGTTCGTAAGCCCCCCGGCGGTGTAGGTACCGGTGGAGGTCATAGTCCCTGACTGGGATGCCGGGCTCGACGTGATCGTGTAGCCGGTGACGGGCAGACCGTGGCTGTCGGTCGGCGCGGAGATGGTCATCGTGGCCTGGCCGTCGGTTGCCTTGACATTCGACGGAGCCGGCGGTGCCTCCGGCACATCGTGAATCGTCACGTTGAGTTGTCCCGTGACGTTTCGCGTCTTGTCTTTCGTGCCGTCCTGAACCGTGTACGTGATGTTGACGTTGCCGGTCTTGGCCGCAGTGCCGGCCGTCACGGTGATGGCCGACGCGGTGTGGGATACCGTCACGCCCGCCGGTGCGGCCGCGGCGGTCGCATCGAGGATTACCAGCGGCGTCTCGGGGAATGGGTTGATCCAGTACTGGTCGGAGACCGCGTTGGAGAAGGTCTTACCGCCTGCCGTGTTCCGCTTGAATTCAGCCGTCTGCGGAGCGTTCTTCTGCTGCGCGAGCGGTCGTGACGATGACACCACACGCACGTTCACAGAACCCGGGATCGTGAAGTTCTGGTATTTGACGGTGAATTTGATGGTCACGGTTGTGCCCGGCTGCACGCCGAGTGGAGACGAGATCGACAGTTGCGAACCGCTCGGAGTGGCGACGACGTCCTTCGTCGATCCGCTGAAGCCGTCATAGGTGACCTGACTGAGCGCGGTCGGGTTGGGGTGATAGGTCGATGCCCGAAGGTCGACCACCTGCGCGGCCTCACCCGCCTCGACCTGGATGTTGGGCGGCGTGAAGGTTGGTGCCACGTCGGACTGGTCAGGATTGCCGACGGTGATCGGCAGGGTCAGCAGCGTTATGCGGTCGCTGGTGGTACCCGCGTCGCGCCCGTCATCGACCCGGAACGTGATAGCTGCGGCTCCTCGATAACCCTTCGCGCCGGTGAAGGTCAGCGTCTGCGCGTCGACGAATGGTGAGCCCGTCGCACTGTTCGTGGCGCTGGTGCCGGACGCTCCGGTCATCTTGACCGGGCGACCGGACGGCACATCGAGGATCTGGCTGAGCGTGAAGGTCTGCGTGCCGTTCATCGTGATGACCGGCGTATAGCCCGGCTTGATGCGCGGCGGCGCCGTGGATGCTTCGGCCGAGCCCGGCTTTGGCGGCACGACGATGAAGGCCTCGCCCGCGAGTCCCGTGGTCTCGTCGGTGAGCGAATAGGTGATGGCCATGCGATGCTCGCCCGGAGTCACCACGATCTTGCCTCCGGTGGCAGCCACATTGGCCGCTCCGGCGTTCGGGCCCTTGACACCGACCTTCAGGTCGGTCACCAGGCCGGAGGGGTTCAGCGCACCGGACAACGCATCGACAGAGATGGTGTCCTTGCCGGTAAGGTCCTGGATGTCGATGATGTGATCGGCGGCCGACGGGTAGGTGGGTTTGGCGTCGTTCGTCACGATCACCTGGATGAACGCGGTCGCCGATCCGCCCTGTCCGTTGGTGATCTGATAGCGGATCACATAGGCACCCTCGTTACCGGGGGCTGTGACCAGCACGGTCGCTCCAGCGACCTTCGCTTTCAGCGGCTCCTGCACCTCTGGCAGCTTCGGCAGCAGGCTCACCGTGTAGCCGTTCGGATCCGAGTCGTTCAGTAGCACCGGTACGGATGCGGTCTTGCCGGGCTTGACCTCGATACGGTCGTCGACGGCCGTCGGCGGCTTCACCGTCGAGGGGCGCGGGATCACTCCGACATTGATCGACCCGATGGCGGTCTTACCCGCAGTGTCTTGCACGCGGTAGGTGAACGTGTCCGTTCCCGCCGAGTTCGCATACGCCTGGTAGGTGAAGGAGGTGGGGGTGGTATTGGTGATGCGGCCGAGGGTCGGCGGAGTCTCGATACCGTCGAGCGATACGGAGTCGCCGTCGGGGTCGAGCCCATCGAGAGGCACGACGACCTCGACCTTCGCCCCAGCGAAGGCTCTCGCGGTGAGAGTGCCGAGTTCGGGCGGGCGGTTCTTGCCCCCCCTCGCTGTGACCAGGAAGGTGACGGTGGCGTTCGCCTGCTGCTTGAACTTGTCGGAGATGCCATAGGTGACGCTGTAGGTACCGGGAGTCGTCGGCGCCTGGTAGCGAACGAGCGAGTTGCTGATGAAGGCGGTGGCGCCGGTGCCGGCGTTGGTCGAGTCCACCAGCGTCGGATCCAGGACGAACGGCTCGTTGTCCGGCGAATGGTCGTTGGCGAGCACGTGCACGCTGGCGATATCGCCGGCCCTCACCGTGACGGTGTCATCTTCGGCGACCGGTGCCTGGTGATTGACGAGCGGCGGGATCGGAACCACAGTAATGCCTGCCGTGGCACTCTTCACTCCGTCTGAGACCGTGTAGGTGAGCTGTACCTGCTGGGAGAGAACACCGGGCGCGGTCACCCTGACTACGGAGTTCGCGAGCACTTCGACGTTGAGGGCGCTGGCATCCGGCCCGCTGGCGACTGACTGCAGCACGAGAACGCGCCCCGACGGCGAGACGTCGTTGTCGAGCACGCTCACCGTGGTCGGCTCACCCGGGCGCACGTAGATGTTGTCTTTGACCGCGATCGGCGGTAGCTGGCTCGACGAGGGATCCGAGACGTTGACGAGTATCAGACCCTCGGTCTGGTGGGAGCCTGCGGCGAGGGTGTAACTCAGGTAGTACGGGCCAGGGGTGTTCGCCTGGAAAGAGATCGTCGATTTCGACTGGTCGGCGGAGACGTTGGCCGCGCCACCGGTCGAGACCTTCGCATCGACCAGAGACAGCGGTGCGCCCGACGGGGACAGGTCGTTGTCCAGCGGGTTGATCACGATCGGAGTGGATGAGACGGCGGTCGAGAAGTCCGGCACGGCGACGGGATCCAGGCTGCCGACCGGCTTGACGTCGACGTCGAGACTGCCGGTGGCTGTGGCGTGCCCGTCAGACACAGTGAAGGTGACCTTCTTCGCGCCGGTCTGGCCTGTCTTGCTGGTGAACGTGATCCGGCCATCCGGGGTGAACTGCACGGAGTCCGGCGTTGTCGGCGCTGCACCGACGAGATAGATGTCGTCGCCGTCGGGGTCACGCCAGTCGCCAAGCACGTTGTATTCGATGGACTGCCCGACCTCCACTGTTGACGCGCTGCTGCGCGCCGCCACCGGTGGCAGGTTCGCGGAGAGGGGACGGATGCCCACATTCACCTGCGCGGAGCCGAGCCCGCCACGACCGTCGCTCACCGTATAGCGGAAGGACGCGCTCGAGATATCGCCGGCCGGTGCCGTGTACTGCAGCGCGCGACCACCCTCGATGACATCGACCACGCCCTGGCTGCTGTCGATGCCTTCGACCTTGGTGATGGTGAGGATGTCGCCATCTTCGTCGGTGTCGTTGTCGAGCACCGGCAGCACCGTGGTGCGGCCGGGCCGGGCGCCGAAACTGTCGTCGACGGCTACCGGTACATGGTTCGTCTTCGTGCGGTTGGCGAGGGCATCCACAAAAGCCTGCTTGACCGGCTTCTCCTTGCCGGTGTCACCATCTTTTGTCACCTCGTCGGGGTTGATCTGCGCCCAATTGTTCACGAGTCGGATGTTCGACGAGACGATCCACGCGTTGCCGTTCTGCAGATTGTTGAGCGCGATCACGCCGTGGTTCACCCGAAACTCGAGATCGCTGCCGCTGGTCGGCTCGCCGATGTCCTGTGGTTTCGGCGGCTTGCCATCACAGGCATAGAGGTACTTCTGAGCGGCTGCCCATGCGCCGTAGGCACAGCCGTTGAGAAATACCGGCGCCGACACATCGGCCGTCCCGGTGATTGTCTGCTTGATCCCCGCCTGCACCGCCGTGACGTCGCCGCCGCCGAGAGGCACCTGGAGGAGGGATTTGCCGGTCGCAACCAGCACGTAGCTGTTGTCAGGGCCAGCCTGCTGGATGCGGATTCCCTTAGCGGGCAGCGCGGTCGTCGATCCGTCCTGCTTCACCAGGGTGTTCGCCTTACGGTCGAGCACCACGGGATGGTCGCCGACGGCCGAGAGCTGAAAGTTCTTCAGTCGCGGAAAGTCGGCCTGGGATGGGGTGCTGTTCGGCCGATCAACGGCGAAGAGCTTCTTCAGACTCGGCGAAACGGCGAAGACCCTGCCCGACTTCGTGACCACGACCTGGGCATCCGCCCCCAGCTTGGCGACAGGCGCCGTCTTGGCCGCATCGAAGGTGAGGTGTTGGCTCGCGTCGAGCACCCAGAGTTTGCCGTCCGCAGAGAGGATTGCGAGGGTGTCGAGTCCGTACGACAGCTGCGACCCGACGGGCACGGTGATCTTGTCGGTGAGGGAGACGAACGACGGGTCGATCATCTGCACCGAGCCCTGTGAGGTATCGGTCAGCAGCGTCGCACCGCCGTCCTGCAGCACATCGAGATGGCTGGAGGAACCGTTCACCTTCGCGTCGAGTTCGCCGATCTGGTGGTTGAGACGGCCACCGAGCAGCTTTTCGCCGTTGGTGACCCACACGTTCTGCGCCTTGAGGTCGACCTCGGTGACGGGAAAACCCTGGTGGAAGATCGCGAGCGACAGCGGCACTCCGGCGAGTACCGCGATGACCACGGCGGTAACCAGAGACTTGCGGCGTCGTATCCACGCTGCGAACGCCCCCACGGTTACCCCGACTCCGTTACTCTCAGCACCCAGTGCCCCACGCAAATTGCCGAGGTCAACGGTAACATGACGAGGTTTCGGGTCCGAACCGAGTAAATCCGACTGAACGCCGCACTTCTCTCAAACACTCGGCTCACGTTTCCAATCCAGCATCGGTAGGTCTTCGCCGCTCACGAGATGGGTCGACACGGCGTACTCCACCAGGCGAGCGCGGCGATTATTGGCCAGCTTGCCCTTGCCCCCGCGGAGCCCTGACACACCGACCTTGTCAAGCTTCTCGCAGACGTTGTCGAGCTTGCGGTTGAAAGTCGTCATGCTCCAGCCGAGCCTGGCCGCAGCCTCCGCGGAGGTCGGTACCTCTCCCCTGCCCGGAATCGACTGGGTCAGCACGTGTTCCGCGAGAGACAGGATGAGCTGCTTCTGGGTCGTCGTGAGCGAAACAGGCATGATCGTCGTCGAATTCACATTCGTCGAGGCGAAGGCCGAAGTGCTGAAGAAATCCTCTTCTGCATGGATGGAGAAATCGTAGGTGGTCGACCCCGCGCTGAACATAACGTGCATGGTCTGGAAGACCAGGGGCAGCCGCGCGCCCGACGACAGCCAGGCCTGCACCGACCCTGTCGAATCGGTCACGGTCGCGGTGAGCAGGTTGCCGACATTGCTCAGCCACCACATATCGTGGTCTTCGTAGATCCGCAGGAACTGGCGGTGAAGGTAGGGATTGTCGTCGATCGCCAGGTCGCCCTCGCGACCCACGAAGAAGTCTTTCGGGGATTCGACGGTGTACCACTCGCCGCAAAATTCGACCTTCAGCGGTTTCACGGGTTGCAGACCTCAAGAGGGTTCGGCGACGTCTTCCCGTCGCGAAGCACCTCGACGTTGATGCAGACGCGCGAACCTGGCACGACACCCGTCACCACCGCCTGCGCCTCGGCCGTCGGGGTCTTCTTGCTCGGAGCCTCGGCCATGGCCCAGAGAAAGCTGTCGTCCTTCTTCGGCTTCGGGTTCTTCCAGGTGAAGGTCACCGAGGTGCCATCGGCACTGGCAGCGGATGAGACCAGCTCGGGCTTCGGCACTGTCGGAACGTCGATGACGCCACCGCCCGTTCCACCGGAAGCGGAACCGGGATCGGGCTGAGGCCCGGGGAGACTCGCTGGTATAACGATGGCCAGGACCACCCCGACCATCACCAGGATTCCGACAACGCTTCCGATGATGAGACCGAGTCTCCTCTTCACCGGGACAACGGTCTCCTGCCCCTCAGCCTCCGAGGCAACGTCGACAACGGCAGGACCCGGCGCCGGCGGGGTGGGCCGTGTTCGTGGCCGCCGCACGGTCTGGTCCACCGGGACCGCGCCGCGAATCCGGGTGGCTTCGATCGGTGCTTCCTGCTGTGGCGGCTGGATCGCGTGCGGGGCGGCGATGGGCGGCCGGATCATCTCCTGCACGGCGATCGTCGAGACGGAACGTGCGCGTGTCGCGTCGTCGTCATCCTCCGCGCCAGCGCGGTCCGGTGCCTGGATCAGCAGGTTCGGAACGTCGATGGTGGTCGGCGCGTAGCCGAGTTCCAACTCAACGCGCTGTAGTGCCCTGGCGAAGTCGACAGCGGTGGCGAAGCGGTCGGCACGATCGGAGGCCATGCCCTTCTTCAGCACGGCCAGCAGCGACTGCGGCACATCGTCGCGCGTCATCGGCGTGATGGCCCCGCGTTCGATGCGCCCGATCAGGTCGAGGGTGCCGTTCGACCGGCCACGCACCTCAAAGGGGGTCTGGCCGGCGAGGATCGTGTAGATCGTCGCCGCCAGGGAGAAGACGTCGGAGCTGACATCGGGGTCAGGGTCGTCTTCGAACATCTCGGGCGGCGACCACGGCACGGACATGCCGATCGACTGGCTTCCTGTACTCCCGGATCCGGTGTCGTTGAGGGCGTCGGCAAGGGTGCCGGTGTGCACAGGCAGGAGCTCGTCATCCACTGCCGAAGAGATACCGAAGTCGGTAAGTGCCGGCCAGCCGTAATCGTTGGTAAGCACGTTGGCTGGCTTGATGTCGCGGTGCAGGATGCCGGCGGAGTGGGCAGTTGCGACGGCACTCGACAGGCGCACCCCCGTTCGCAGCGCATCCGAGACCTCGAAGGTGCTCTGTTTGTACCGCTCGGCGAGGCTCGGACCGGAACAGTACTCCATCACGAAGTATGGCCGGTCGTCGGCCGCGACATCCGCCTGGTAGATCGTGACGATGTATGGATGCGTCGACAACTGGGCCATGAGGTTGGCCTCTGCTGCGAAGGAGGCCCGGTTCGCGACCGTCAGCTCCTCGGTGAGAAGCACCTTGACGGCGACCCGACGCTTCGGCAGCTTCTGCTCATAGAGGAACACATCGGAGAATCCTCCGGAGCCCAGCACCTTGACATAGGTGTAGCCCGGAAGCTCCGGTGGCTGCGAAGACGGACGGCGCATCAGTCCTCTTCCACGGTGAGGGTGATGCCGCCACCGAGGTCCAACACCGTTCCGACGATCACCGAGGTCGGCTCGCCTGCGCGGAGTTTCTGCGGTTCCTTGCCCGGCAACACGACCAGCGTGCCGTTGCGGGAGTGTAGGTCGGTCACCACCACCGTGTCGCCTTCGAGGGTGATCTGCGCATGGTTGCGCGAGATGTCCTGGTCGGCTCCCCCGATGGTGACGAGACGCGGGATCTGGGCGCCTGAGACCTTGCTGACGCTCGGAGAGCGGCCGACGAGAATCGTCTGACCGAGAGTCTCACGAGTGCCGTTCGGCAGCACGAGAGAGATGGATGGTCCTGGCTTGGCGCCGGGCGGGAGCGTCGTCGCCTTCGGCGCTGTGCTGCGCCGTTCCGCACGAAGCTTGGCGATGTCTGAGGTCATCACCGTGTGGCCGTCGTGATCGCCCTCGGCGGTGAGATCCGTCTCGGGGCCTTCCGCTGAACCGGGTGCGTCTCCGGCCGAGCGGAACATCGTGTCACCGACAACAGTGTCGTCGACGGCCTCAGCCGTTGCTGGCGCTTCGCTCACCGTCGCCTCGATGTCCACCTCGGCTACCGGAGCGGTCGGTGGTTCCGGAGCGGTCGGTGGTTCCGGGGCGGGCTTGGGAGTTGGCGCGGCCGCCTGCCTGGCCGCGACCGCGTCCTTCGCTCGAACCGGCTGTGCCGGCGCGTCTGATACGGAGTCCGGACCAAAGCTCAGTGAGGCGACCCACGCGGCGCCAGCCACCAGGGGAAGGGTGCCGGCGGATGCCTCGGCGACCGCTCCCGGAACCTCGAGCGAGAGGGCCGTCACGCCGCTCATCGCACGTTCCATCCAGGTGGACACGCCGGCGCCGGCGAGCTTCTGCTCGCCGCTGGCGTCAGTCACGGTCACGATGACCTCACCGCGGACGATCACGCGCGCGGCGCCGCTGGCCTCCCATTCGGCGAGCGCGAAGGACGGGGTGGCTGCGAGGCCGTTGCTAGTGAGCAGGTCGAGCAGTGCCTGGAAGCCGTCGGGTCGGGTCATGGCCGCGTAGGCATTGTCGGCGAAGCCGGCATCCGGAACCCTGGCCAGCACGATGAGCCGCGCATCGGAGGCGATAGCGAGCCAGCCTCCGGCGGCAGCTGGCTGAAAATGCAAGCTGGTCACGGTGATCCCTATCCCCTGGGCCTGGTCTCTTCGAGAAACCTCGGCATGCCATTGCGGTCGACGGTGTCGTCGGTCGACGCGGCCACCGCCGCACCGACGATATCGGACTCCACCACCACGACAGTGACGTTGTCGGAACCCCCGGCGGCGATTGCCGCGTTCACGAGACGCTCGGCGAGAGTGATCGGCAGTCCGTCTGATTCGCGCAGTTCCTCGGCGTTATGGAACACGATGATACGGGCGATCTCGGCGTCGTCGAGCTCCTTGGTCAGGCCGTCGGAGCAGAGAAGGAAGGTCTGGTGTGCCCGCGCCGGAAGTAACCAGATGTCGGGATCGACGTCGGTGTCGGCGCCGAGCGCGCGAGTGACGACGTTGCGATCGGGATGCCGCGCCGCCTCGCGTGGGGTGATCTGGCCGAGATCGATCAGTTCCTGCACGGCGGAGTGGTCGACGCTCACCTGGCGGAGGGTGCGGCCGTCCCAGCTGTAGATGCGGGAGTCTCCAACGTTGAACGCCATCCAGTGGTAGTTCTCGTTGCCGATGTCGACGAAGGCGACGCCGGTGAGAGTGGTGCCAGAGATCACATCGGCGAACTCAGAGCCGTCGGTGATGCTGAGCACCGCCTCGTTCGCCCGTCGTACGGTCTCGAGCACCTGCTGGGGATTCGCGGGTCTGTCGGTTTCGAAGTCACCGGCGAATGCCGCGATCGCTGTCTGGCTCGCACGATCGCCAAAAGCGTGACCGCCCATCCCATCGGCCACGATGAAGAGTGGGGCCGCGCTCAGGAAGCTGTCTTCGTTGATCCGCCTGACAGCTCCACGATCAGAGGATGAGGTGTAGCGGAACCGCGCCGTCGCCTCGGCGAGCACGAACTCCTGCCGAACCTCTACGGACATCACACCTCCCCCGCCTTACAGAGTGTGGGCACAACTCTATTGGCATCCTCGCGGAATCACCTGCAACCGATCAATGGGGAGCACTGCCCACCTCACGCCGACGGTCCATTCTGATCTTGATGAGACTCGCTCCCACAGCTACCGCCATCGAGACCACGATGACCCCGAGCGAGGTGAGCGTGGGTATCTCGGGCGCCCAGTCGAAGCCCTTGCCGCCGTTGATGAAAGGCAACTCATTCTCGTGGAGCGCGTGCAGCACCAGCTTGACGCCGATGAAGGCGAGGATGAACGCGATGCCGTACTTGAGATACACCAGTTTCTCGATCAGGTCGCCGAGCAGGAAATAGAGCTGCCGGAGTCCCATGAGTGCGAAGACGTTGGCGGTGAACACGATGAAGGCGCTCGTGGTGATGCCGAAGATCGCGGGGATCGAGTCGAGGGCGAAGACGAGGTCGGTGGTTCCGATGGCGATGAAGACGACCAGGATCGGCGTGAACATGCGCTTGCCGTCCACGACCGTGCGCAGCTTTGCGCCGTCGAATTCCTGGGAGATGGGGATGCGACGACGCAGCAGGCGGATGACGCCGCTCTCCTTGTCATCCATTTCTTCGCAGTTCTGGAAGGCCTGCTGGATGGCGGTGTAGAGCAGGAAGGCGCCGAAGATGTAGAAAATCCAGCTGAAATTCTGGATGAGCTGCGCGCCGAGCACGATGAAGATGCCACGGAGCACCAGCGCGATGATGATGCCCACCATGAGCACCTCCTGCTGGTACTTTCTCGGCACGGAGAACCTGGCCATGATGATGACGAAGACGAAGAGGTTGTCGATCGACAGGCTGTATTCCGTGAGCCAGCCGGCGATGAACTGGCCGGCGTGCTCCGCTCCGGCGAAGAAGAACATCAGCACGGCGAAGATCAAGGCGAGCAGCACGTAGAAGCCGACCCACAGGCTGGATTCACGGGTCGATGGGATATGCGGTCGCTTGTAGGCGAGCACGAGGTCGGCGATCACGATGAGAAGGAGCACGGCGATGCTCGTGATCTCGAACCAGAGCGGGAGTTGGAGTTCCAAAGAGGGACCTTCCACGGAGAGTTAAGTTAACTGTCGGATGTCCGAAAGTCTCTTCCGCACCGACAGGCCCGACTCGGACCTGCAGGTGCCGCCGCAACCGGGCCAGCTTCAGCGGTGACCGTATTGACGAGTGCGGCGCGGTGGAATACTCCCCTTCGCGCTGGCAAGCCTAGCCGACGAGTTCCTGTGTTTTCAGAGCAGTGTGTTCCGTCACGCTCTTTGGGCTCTGCGGCACGACGTCGTCCAGCCCACCCGTCCCGCCGATCCGCCGTCATTTGTCGCTTCCGGTGGTTTCTAGGCAGCCAGGCCACAGTTTGCGACAAGCGACGACCTGATTGCGATGCCGCCGAGATCGCCGCGGCGCATCAATGAGAATGTAGCCACGCCGCGCGACCCGGTGGCCGGATGCACTCGCTGCGCGACAGCCGAACCTCGCGGGCCGACTTTCCGCGCTGTCTGACACCGAGATCACCGCTTCACACTGCATTCTCTGACTCGCCGATACACAAGAAGCACACGAGCTGCCTCGGGACGGCGATGCTGATTTGGGGCCTTGCGGAAACCGGCCGCGGAGCGAGACGGCAAGCGTCGCGTGCGGCCTCCTCAACACCAAGGTTGGGACCACAAACGTGCCCCCTGAAGAGCAGGTCTTCTCGAGTCATGCACACTCTAATTGGAACTTGGCAACGATTGGTCAAAGATAGTCCCGCCACGTTGCCGTGAAGGATCCATCCCTTAGGGCGAGCCACGTCTTCAGTGGTTCCGTTCGTGCTGTCGCATTCTGCGAACGCCTTCGCGGCGGCGACCACCACGGCGCCACCGCGAAGGGCGAGTTTGGACTGCCCCTACGACCGACCGATCATGGGCTCGACTCGCCGCACAGAATCCTGGTCCCGAGGGACTAAGAAATCGAAGTCCGCACCGTGGGGGGCCTGAAGAACATGCTCGTCGTACAGGCGCGGCCAGCCGCGTCGGTGTCGCACCTCGGCGGGTTCCCATGCCTCCAGCCGGCGGGCCGGTTCCGAATCGTCGATATCCACAGTTAGCCGCCCGGCGAATGCGTCGAGCGTGACCATGTCACCTGAGCGCAGGATGGCCAGCGGTCCCCTGCTTGACGAGTCGGGAGCTACGTGAAGGACGCAGGTTCCGAAACTAGTGCCGCTCATTCGCCCGTCGCTGATACGGACCATATCTTTGACGCCTTGGCGGGCAAGGTATGACGGGATGGGGATCATTCCCCATTCGGGGAAGCCATCCCCACCTCGAGGCCCGCAGCCTCGGAGTACCAACACACGGAATAGGACAGCCGCATCAGGCGGGGCTGGATGCGGTCGGGGTAGGCGAGTGCGAGTTGGGCGAGGGCCTGTTTTCAGTTCGTGGTGATCTGGCCCTCAACGAGGCGTCCTTCGGCGTTGCGTTTGACTCCTCGGGCTCGTCCGCGTGCCTTGAGCCGGTCGCGGGCCCGTTTGTCTTCGATGTCGCAGATCGCGAGCCAGAGAAGCTTCACGACCGCGTCGTCTGAGGGGAAGTGGCCTCGGTTTTTAATGATCTTGCGCAGTTGGTAGTTGCGCGACTCGATGCTGTTCGTGGGTAGATCACCCGCCGCAGCATTGGCGGGAACGCGAGTAACGGGGTGAACCGGTCCCACGCGCTCTGGAACACCTGAACCGTATCCGGATTCGCTTGACCCAGGTCGCTGGCGGCGAACTCGGTCAGTGCGACCGAGCCAGCGCTTCGATTGCCTCGACCAGCTCCGGCGCGATCCGCCTCGTGCGTCGACCCGGCGGGGACCCTCCAACCCGTGAGAAAGTCGGGTCAGCCCGAAACTGGGTCGACCAGCGGGCGAGGGTACGAACTGGCACCCCGGACTCGGCGGAGATCCGGGTCCATGGGGCTCCGTCATCGTGTTGGCGCAGGAGGGCGAGTTTCGTCTCGACCGTTCTCTGCACGCGGGAAGTCATCGCCTATGCGGAGCTGGCATCTTCGCCGAGGTGCCGGTAGATGGTTCCACGCGAGACCCCGAATGTCTCGGCGATCTGCTGCACCGTGTACGTCTTCTCGTCATACATCGCTCGCGCCTGCCGGGCCTTCGTGACCATCATCTTCGAGCGACCGCCGCCTTTCCGGCCGCGGGCCCTCGCAGCCGCCAATCCGTCTTTGGTGCGTTCGACGATGAGATCGTGCTCGAACTCAGCGATCGCGGCGAGCATGTGGAAGAACAACCGCCCGCCTGGAGTTGTCGTGTCGATTCCTTGGGAGAGGGCTTTCAGGCCGGCACCTCGCCGCTCGAGCCCGTCGACGACTTCTTTCAGGTTGCGGACGGACCTGCCGAGCCGGTCAAGCTTCGTGACCACAAGAGTGTCACCATCCCGGAGACAGTCGAGCGCATCATCCAAGGCCGGCCGTTTCGCCAGAACCCCAGAGGCCTGCTCGATGAACACCTTCTTGCATGCATGCGGCCGCTTCGAGGGCATCCGTTTGCGCGTCGAGATTCTGCTCTCGAGTCGAGTCGAGACGCGGGCGTAGCCAACGGATGCCATACCTAAACTGTCCCTCTGAGGTACCTCCCAGTACATAGGTCTCGGACACGAGCGATGGAACACAACACGCCGATTCGGCGTCTTGATGACCAATGTGTCTCGTGGACGGTCGTCCGTGGGCGTGCTGGAGTTCGCCGGGCTGGGGGGGCTGCACCGAGGGTGCCGACGCGCTCGGGCTTAGGTCGCTTTCACGACTGAGCGCGTCGTTGGCCGGTTATTGTCCGATCTTGTCGAGTTCGGCGATGTCGTCGGCTGAGAGCGAGAGTCCAGCGCCGGTGATGTTTTCGCGAAGGTGGGTGACAGATGAGGTCCCGGGAATCAGCAGGATGTTGGGTGAGCGCTGCAGTAGCCAGGCGAGAGCGATTGACATAGGTGTGGTGTCCAGCCGCGACGCGACCGCGGAGAGCGCGTCAGATTGGAGCGGGCTGAAACCACCGAGTGGGAAGAAAGGCACGTAGGCGATTCCCTGTGTGTTGAGCATGTCGATCAGTTCATCGTCCTGACGGAAGGCGAGGTTGTACATGTTCTGCACGGAGACTATCGGCGCGATGTCCATGGCCTCCGCCACCTGCTCCGGGGTCGCGTTGCTCACACCGAGGTGCCGGATCAGTCCCTGTTCTTGCATGTCCACGAGGGCCTGGAATGACCTCACCTACCGGGCCTGCCACGAGGCCCTCTCCGTTGCCGAGCCGGAGGTTGACAAGGCCGAGCGTCTCAAGGCCAAGGGCTTTGAGATTCTCCCCGATCTGCTTCCGCAATTGGTCAGGCTGGCGGGCTGTTGGCCAGCCGCCCTGATCGTCCCGATTCGCGCCGACTTTGGTGACGATGTGAAGTGATTCAGGGTAGGGGTGGAGCGCCTCACGGATGATGTCGTTGGTGACACGTGGCCCGTAGGCATCACTCGTGTCGATGTGCGTGATCCCGAGGGCGACAGCCTCGCGAAGCACCGCAAGCGCCGCGTCACGGTCGGCCGGCGGACCCATGACCCAGGGGCCGGCAAGCTGCATTGCCCCGTATCCGAAGCGGGAGACGGTGAGGTCACCGAGGTTCCAGGTGCCTCCGGGAAGCGTTAGGGGAAGAGTGGTCACGAGTATTGCCTTTCGCACGAAACTGGGGATGGTGCCGACTGGCTCCTTGAGCGAGTATGAGGTAGTAGCTTCCTGTTCGGAAGTACGCACTTCCGGGTGCGTTAGTCACCCCAGAGCGAGACGGGCAACCCATGACCACGATGACGGCATCCGAGAAGCGAGCCGAGAGCAAGGCAAAGTACAACGCGTTTCTTGCGGTGTGCCCCAGTCAGAAATTGCTGGACCGGATCTCTAACAAGTGGGTGACGTTGATATTGACCGCTCTCGGCAGCGGCCCCGACTGTGCGGGGACGGCCGGAGCATTGCGCTATTCAGAGCTTTCGCGCACACTGGCGGGCGTCAGTCCGAAGATGCTCACCCAAACACTTCGATCGTTGGAGGCCGATGGCCTTGTCTCCCGGACGGCGACGCCGACCGTGCCGGTCACGGTTTCTTACGAACTAACCGAGCTGGGGCTCTCTCTGCAATACACCATCCGCGGCCTCAAGTCTTGGGCCGAGACGTATATGGACGAGGTCCTCGCCAACCGGCAGAAAAGCATCGCCTGAGCGCCCGATCGCTTGAGGCTGGCAATCGTGCCTACAGACGCGCCAGATAGTTCTGCGAAAGCCACGCCAGTTATTTCTGCGACTCACATCGTTGACCCCCGATGCGGTCGACGAGATGCCTCGTAACCCTAGGGGTACGAGACATCGAACGCTTTCAAGATCTGCTCGATGGTGGATTTCAACGGGCCGCTCCGGTCGCCCATTGGGTCAGGCGGGTGATGCCAGACGCTTCGAGAGTGCGTGCGCCTCTTCGAGGAGGATCCTCCCTATCGTGGGGCGGCGATCTGCCGAGAACCGTGACTCGATGCCTGTGACGCTGAGCGCGTAGAGCGGTCGGCGCGCATCGTCGAAGACTGACGCCCCCATTCCCCAGCTGCCCTCGACGATGAGGCCGGGGTTCACGGCGAACCCACTCCGCCGGGTTCCGGCGATGCGCGCACGGATGTCAGCGGCCGAATGGCTCAGGCCCCACTCGCTCTCAAGCCGAGAGGCGCGACGCAGGTACGCGTCGACTTCGGAGTCGGGCAAGAACGACAGGATGGCGAGCCCGGCAGACGCCACGCCGAGTGGGAACCGGACACCCTCGTAGAGCACGAACGAACGCACCGGAAAGCTGCCTTCCTCGCGGATCAGGCACACGGTCTCGTCGCCGCGGCGCACGGAGAGGAATGCGCTTTCGCCCGTGAGGGCGGCGAGGCGTTGCACGAATGGCGCGGCCGTTGCGGTCACGTCATAGCGGCTGGCCGCGACCGCCCCCATCACGAACAGCTCGGGTCCGAGCAACCAGCACCCAGTGTTGGAATCGAGGTCCACGAACCCTTCAGCCGCGAGGGAGCGCAACATTCGGTAGGCGGTCGGTCTGGCTAGGCCGAGGGCGACAGCAAGCTCGCTCGTGCGAATGCCGCTGGGGCCGCTGATGCTGAGCTCGCGGAGGATGCTCGCGACGCGGGCCACGACTTGCCCACCCTGGATTGTGCTCACTATGTGGTCAGGCTACGGCAGTTCCGCCACATGTTGCTCAGATTTCGATCAAACCGCCTGCGTGCTGGCAGTCTAGGATCGTCCACCTTGTGAGCAGGAGTCTTTCAATGTTGAAATTGTGGCCAAGCGCGCGTGAGGCCCTTGAGGGGCTGCTCGTTGATGGAATGACCCTCGCCGTCGGCGGCTTCGGGCTCAGTGGTATCCCCGCTGATCTCATCGACGCCGTCCGTGACACGGGGGTCAAAGATCTGGTCGTCGTGTCGAACAACATGGGAGTTGATGGCAAAGGACTCGGAATCCTTCTCGAGAGCGGGCAGGTCCGCCGCGTGATCTCCTCCTACGTGGGCGAGAACAAGGGATTCGCTGCCGCATATCTGGCGGGCACCCTCGAGGTCGAGTTCGCCCCGCAAGGAACACTCGCTGAACGACTGCGCGCCGGAGGTGCCGGGATCCCGGGCTTCTACACGAAGACCGGCGTCGGCACCCCGATCGCCGAAGGTAAGCCGACCAGGGAATTCGACGGCGAGGAGTACCTCCTCGAACTTGGAATTGTCGCCGACGTCGCTCTGGTTCACGCACGCCGCGGCGACCTGGAAGGCAACCTCATTTACCGGCACACCGCGCGCAACTTCAACCCGCTCGCCGCAACTGCCGGCCGCGTCACCATCGCCGAAGTCGAAGAGCTCATCGAGGATAGCTACCTCGACCCAGACACAGTCGTCACCCCCGGTGTCTTTGTGCAGCGTCTCGTGACCACAACGCGCGACAAGGACATCGAGCAGCGAACCACACGACCACGGAGGACGAACTGATGGCCTGGACACGCGACGAGATGGCAGCGATCGCTGCCCGCGGTCTCAAAGACGGCGACTACGTGAACCTCGGCATCGGCATCCCGACGCTCGTGGCCAACCACATCCCTGCTGGGATGCGCGTGACGCTGCAAAGTGAGAACGGCATGCTCGGCATCGGCCCTTTCCCTTTCGAGGGCGACGAGGACGCAGACCTCATCAACGCCGGCAAACAGACCGTCACGGCAAACCCGGGCGCAAGTTTCTTCGACTCTGCGACCTCGTTCGGCATGATCCGCGGCGGACACATCAACGCCGCCGTGCTCGGCGCACTGCAGGTCTCGGCGCGGGGCGACCTCGCCAACTGGATGGTGCCCGGCGCGATGGTTAAGGGCATGGGTGGGGCGATGGATCTCGTCGCGGGCACCCCCCACGTGGTCGTCATCACCGACCATCTCGCCAAGGACGGCCGCCCGAAGATCGTCGAGAAGTGCACCCTCCCCCTCACCGGTCGCCGCTGCGTCGACGTGATCATCACCGACCTCGCTGTCTTCGATGTGTCGGATGCAGGACTCACCCTGCGCGAGATGGCACCCGGGGTGACCGTTGAAGAACTCGGTGCGAAGACCGGAACAACGTTCGCATGAGCACCCTGATCGTCGGTTACGCGCGGACTCCTTTCGTCAGGTTCAATGGTGTCTTCAAAGACGTCCCCGCGCCGACCTTGGGTGCACATGCTGTAGCCGCCGCCCTCGCCGCCGCCGGGATAACCCCAGAGGGCGTCGAGTACGTCGTGGCTGGGCAGGTGCTTCAAGCGGCGGTAGGACAGAACCCCGCACGGCAAACAGCGGTAGCGGCCGGCATCCCGATGTCTACGCCGGCGATCACCCTCAACGCGGTGTGCCTGTCTGGCATGGAAGCGGTTGTCGCCGGCCACCGGATGATAGACGCAGGGGAGGCGGACGTCGTTGTCGCGGTTGGGCAGGAATCGATGTCGCTCGCTCCGCACGTGCTGGTTGGTTCACGCCAGGGCACGAAGTACGGCCCGGCTGCGCTGATCGACACGCTCGAGTTCGACGGGCTCACCGACGCATTCGAGCGGCGCAGCATGGGCCTCTCGACCGACGAGTTCAACACGTCACTGTCGTTGGGCCGTGAGGAACAGGACGTGTTCGCCGCGTCCTCGCACAGCCGACTCGCGGCATCACGGGTGCTGGTCAGGGAGGAGATTGCCCCATTCACGGTCCCTGGTCGAACGACTGTGACGGTCACCGACGATGACGGCCTCCGCGCGGAGACCACTCCTGAGAGCCTCGGTAGGCTCCGCGCGGCGTTCCGCGAAGGGGGCACCGTCACCGCGGGCAACTCCTCCCAGATCACTGACGGCGCAGCCGCGGTAGTCCTCGTGAGCAGCGACTACGCTGCCGCCAACGGGCTCACTGGCCACGCTCGCATCGTGTCGCACGCCTTCGTGAGCGGCCCAGACGTGTCCCTTCATGCTCAACCCGCTAACGCTATCAATGCTGCGCTCGCTCGCTCGTTCTACGGGGTGACCGATCTCGCGGCGGTCGAGATCAACGAGGCGTTCGCCGCCGTCGTAGTGCATTCGACGCTGCGGCTCGGCGTGAATCCAACAATCGTGAACGGGCACGGCGGAGCTATCGCCCTGGGGCATCCGATTGGGGCATCGGGCGCGCGAATAGTCGGGCTCCTCGCCCGTCGACTCGCGGACCTGGGGCCCGGTTCGATCGGGGGCGCCGGAATCTGTGGCGGGGGTGGCCAAGGATCGGCCGTTGTCCTCGAGGCGATCTAGCTAGGCGAATGCACTCATGGTCGACGCTCGTGGGTCATTCGTTGATCGTCCCAGGGCCACTCGCATCCCCCAACCGCGAGAAATCTCATCGTGGTTCAGGTGGGGCGCCATGGTCAAGGAAGCCAGGAGGAACCTGCCCGTCCCATTGGTTGATCCAATAGAGATCGTCCTCCTTCCACAAACGCGTTTGCCGTTCGGGGTCAAAAATCCGCTCGAGGTCTGTGTAGAGCTCAATGACAGCGCCCGTCGGCTCAAGGTAGTACACGGCAATATTGTCGCCAGCGCCGTGGCGCACGGGGCCCCAAGCAAGTCGTGATCCGCGGCGCGCCAGTCGGTCCCCCAGACGACCGAGGTCCGCAATGCTTTGAGTCTGCCAGGCGTGGTGGTGCATTGCCGCGCGAGTGCTTTTGAAAACTGCCACGCCGTGATGGTCGTTGTTGCAGCGCATGAAGAAGGCCGCATCCTGGCCGATCTGGTCTGAGACGCGAAAACCAAGCACGCGAATCAAGAAGTCACGCATCGCGACGGTATCAACAGCCTGGATGTTCACGTGTCCGAAGCGGTCGGGCCCGAACCCACCCAGCTTCACCATGCTGTAGCTGGTTGGTTCGATGTAGACCTGCCAGGTGAAACCCTCCGGGCCGACGAAGGCGAAGCCCTGCTCGATCGCGTCCTCGATCGGTTGCTCCGACACGATCGAATAGCCAGCACGGCGCACGTTCTCACGCACCTCTTCCAGCGCTCCAGCGTTGCGTGCCACCAACCCGATGTGGTCAACAGAGTCAGTTTCACCCCGGCTGTACACGATCTCGTGGTGGTTGCTTTGAGCCGAGAGAAAGACTTTCCCCTTAGCCGACTCGACCTGATTCAACCCCAGTACCTCGACAGCGCTGCGAATGTTGGCATCGAGATCCCTCGCCCGCATAGATACGTAGCCCAGTGAGGTGATCAGTCCAGTTCCTGTCATTGTTTAGTCCAATACTCTCTGCGAAATATCAATTAACTCGACGCCTGAGTGGGGGCGACGAACGTTTGCCGGATTTCCCCGATTCCCTCGATCCAGGTGGAGAGCGTCTCCCCCGCTTGCAAGAAACGTTGCGGACTACGGCCGAGACCTACTCCTGCTGGCGTGCCGGTGAAGATGACGTCTCCCGGCACGAACGTGAGCACTTCGGACAGTTTTGCTACAAGCTCTGCGACCGGAAATATCAGATCCGACGTGCGCCCGAGCTGCATTACTGTGCCGTCGATCGAACACCCCAACTCGAGATCGTCAGGATCGGCCAGCTCTTCGGCGGTGACCAACCAGGGGCCCATCGGTGTGAAGCCTGGAAATGACTTGCCCAGCGAAAACTGGGGTGCTGGCCCTTCCATTTGGGTGATGCGCTCCGACAGGTCCTGGCCAACAGTCACCCCGGCGACGTGAGACCAGGCATCCTCAACCCGGATGCGTCGCCCGCCCGTGCCGATGACCAGTACCAACTCGACCTCCCAATCGGTGTGACCGCCAATCGGCAGCTCAACCGCGGTATCGGGGCCAGTGATGCTCGAGGGGAACTTCGTGAAGGTTGGTGGAAGAGCCCCGGGCAGGGCGAAGCCGGTTTCTGCGGCATGTTCGCGGTAATTTAGGCCGACCGCTACAACCTGACGTGGCGCGGGCGACGGGCTGCCGAGTTGTTCTCTCTGCACCCCCAGAGCAGGGGCGTCTGACATTTCGGCTGCCCTTGCCCACTGCAGGAACTCGCCCCATGATTCGTAGAGTGCTGGCAGATCGGGACCGTATCGTCCCCCACTGAGTTCAGCGATATCCACTCCGCTCTCGTCGGAAGTCATCAGCACGGCTCGTCCATTGACGTTGGCGATTTTCATTGAAAGTTCCTCTCTCTCGGGTCGCGGACAGCGGGCGGATCAGGCTGCGGAACGACCGCGGTGCGAGACCATCAAGCGGTCTCGTGACTCGCGCGCCATTTCAACGACCCCGCGTGGGTCGCTCACCATGCGGCCTGCACGCTTTCGGTACTGGCCACCGATAAAGACCGTGTCGACGTTGCCCTCGTGCGCTCCCAGGACCACCGCCGCGACAGGGTCGCTCACCGGCGCAATATTGAGGTCGGAGGCGCGGATGCAGACGAGATCTGCCTGCTTTCCCGGCGTAATCGATCCGATTCGGTCATCCATACCGAGGGCCCGGGCGCCCTGCAAAGTAGCGAACTCGAGAACATCGGCGAGTTTGAGTGCGTATGGCTCAGCTACCTCGCTGTGATGCCCTCCGACCCAGGATCGGTAGTAGCCAAAGAGGACCCGCATTTGAGTGAACATGTCGCCAGAACATTTGGTTTCGGTGTCGCCACTCAGGCTGGGACGAACTCCGCGAGCAAGCAGCCGGTCGAGCGGGATGTCGCCGACGCCCTGCGAGTTGAGCTCGCAATGCGGCCCCAGCGAGACCGTGGCTCCGGAGTCAGCAATGAGGTCGAGTTCGCGGTTGGCAAGGTTGTTGCAGTGCACGAAGGTCAGGTCGGCGCCAAGGAGACCGCGCTCCGCGTAACGGGCCACGGCATGAACCTCCGCGTTGCGCGCATAGGCGCCAACATGCACGCTGAGACGTATGCCCATCTCTCGGGCCAATGCGACCTCCCCTTCCCACACCTCCTGTGAAGCCATCTCAGGACCTCGAGCCGCGACGGCCAGACTGACGAGACCCCGGGTCTCATCCAACATGCGGTGGATGCGGTGGATGTCATCCGGATGATGCAATGCGCTGTTGTCGGTCCAGGACCCATCGTTGACCAGCGGCCATCCGTGACCAAAAACGGCGCGGATACCCGCTTCGGTCAACGCGCGGATGCTGGCATCTGAATGCGCGGGGCTGTTCTGAATGTGGGCCCAGTCGAAGAGGGTTGTGGTTCCAGCACTCACCGCCGACACCGCTCCAAGCAGAGTGCCGGCGTAGACATCCTCCGGCGCGTACCTGGTCCCAATGCCGTCCAGAACTTCGCGGAAGTAGCTGAGCGGATCCACGTCCCCGTAGCTGTGCCGAATGGCTGACTGCCAGGTGTGCCGGTGGGTATCAACAAACCCGGGGGTGACGATCCAGTCCGTCCCATCCACAATCTCTGCATCACTCTCGTTGATTGCCGGGCCTACCTGGGCTATCAGGTCGCCGTCGATCAGGATGTCTCCGCGTGGCAATACGCCTATTGCAGGATCGACGGTGATGACAGTGGCGCCTTTGACTAAAAGTCTGCTCATGCCACTGCCCACCGGTCGAGAGGAACAGTGTCGGATCCGATGTTGTCGATCACCCAATCGACATAGCCGTCCGGGCGAATCAGAACACCCTTGAGTTCGCCCCAATCCTCCGGGGGGGTCGGGAGCACTGCATTGACGATCCGAACGCCAGGGTATGTCGCTGAGGAGAAGGAGCCGTCTCCGCTCAGATCAAGTAGGACGAACTCGGCGCCTGAAAGCAACTCGGGCAAACGGTAGAGCCCATCGACTGTTTGGACGGTCAACGGCGGCACCGGACGCCCAACAGCTGCGTGCGAACCGATGCTGGTGGCGTACGGCTCCGTCAGGCCGTTGAGCTGAAGCGCGATCTCCCGGTTCACCTGAGGAAGCGGGAGCAGATTGCGGCTAAACATCCGCCTGAAGGAGATGCCTTCATCGGTGAAGTCGAACTGAATGGCGCACTGGGCCCGCACACTTTCCAGAAGGGCTTCCGCAACTGGCCGACGCTCAGCTTCGTAGGTATCGAGGATTTCCTCGGGGGAAGTGCCTGCGACGACCCGACCGAGTTTCCAGCCCAGGTTGAACCCGTCCTGAATGCAGAAGTTCATGCCTACTCCACTGGAGGGGTAGTGGATTCGCGCGCTTTCCCCGACGAGGAAGACTCTCCCGCTCCTGAACTTTGTGGCAATCCGCATGGCATCGGTGAATCGTGACGCCCAGGTCAGCTGATCAAATTCGATCGGTCGCTCGAAGATCTGCTCGAGACCCATCCGAACCTCCTCTACCGTGACTGGCTCGGACCTGTCGGCGTATCGTCGGTCGGCGTGGACCATGTTGAACCTGGTCGACTTCCCGTCAGCCCCGAAGGGGAAGGAGGTAGCCCAGCCGTACTTGTTATCTCGCATCCCGCGGCCCCCGGGCCAGTTCATGTTGATCGGGATGTCCGCGATGATGCCGGTGAAGGTGCCGTCATGGCCAGGGAAGTCGATACCGGAGAGAGCGCGGACAGAACTGCGGCTTCCATCGGCACCTACTACATACCGGGCCCGGAACTGGGTCCGTGTGCCGTCTTCGCGGGCCGTGCCCACGAGTACGCCATCGTCCGACTGCTCCAGTTGGTCGAGGGTGTGGCCGAACATGATGGTCACGCCCTGATCCGTGGCCACCTCGCTCAGGACCTCTTCGGTGATGTTCTGCGGCAGGATCAATCGATAAGGGAACTCGGTCCCAAGATTGCGCCAGAAGATAGGCTGCATACCGGCCCAGATGTGGGCGGTAATGAAGGGGTTGCTGCGGATCTCCGTCGCCCGGCCGATGAAATGTTGGGCAAGACCGCGATAGTCGAGTAGCTCGAGCACCCGGGGCAGGATGGTTCCCGCGCGCGATTGGACAGGCTCATTCCTTCGCTCCAGAACGATTACGGTGCTGCCCTGTCGCGCTAACTCCGAGGCAACCGTGAGACCTGACGGTCCCGCTCCGACAACGATGACGTCGGCTTCCATGTGGTGCTCCTTAGATTGGGGTTGTGTGACGAATGGATGAATGAAGCAATCTGGTCCATCGCCCACGGCTCTTCGAAGGCGTGATCCTCGTGATTTGCCCCGTGGACGAGGACGAGATTGCATTCCACGCCGAACTGCTCTGCACGGTCACGAAGCCGTTCGGCGTGGCGGTAGTCGACGACGCCGTCGGAGGTCCCGTGCATCAGAAGGAGTCGGGGTCCCTCCTTGCTGAGGATGTTGTATGGACTTATCCGTGCAAGCACCTCCTCTGTCAGCTGATCCACGGGCACCCCCGCGAGGAGGGCGAGGCGCTCATCGTGGCTGAGTTTTGACGCGGCGGATGGGGCAGCGTGCAGTATTTCGGCGGGAATCGGCAGACCAGGGGCAGGAACTAGGGCCCGAGCCGCAGCGCCGAGGTCGTAGCGTCCGAAGAGTCCAACGAAGCCGGCGTAGCTGTGTGGGGAACTGAAAGCCGATAGGGCAGCAAGGTGTGCACCTGCCGAGGCGCCCATCGCAACGATCGAGCTCCGACCAGTCGCGCGAAGCCAGGCAGCAGTCGCATTAATTTCTTCGCCCTGCGCAGGGTACGAGGCTACGGTTGCGAGGCTGTAATCGATTGACGCGACGGTGATGCCCCGATCTTGGAGAGCGGTCAACCGGCGGGAGTGATCTCTGCGGTCACCCATCACCCATGCGCCACCGTGAACATAGACGACAGCTGGAGCGTCTAGGTTCTCGGCTTCATACAAGTCGACAAGGACAGATCTGTCGGCAAGGTTCGGCAACCGAAAAGTGAGTCTTTGCGTGGATTGTCGCGAGTGTTGGTCTTTCAAAATGTTCCTTAAGTTTGAAATCATGGTCCTATGTCAATCCCACGAACGCGCGTCGAGCCTGTGCAAGAACAGCTACGGTCGGAGATTCTGAGCGGTGTCCTCACACCGGGAACGAAGCTCCCGCTGGCCGAGTTGGCGGCTCGCTTGGGGACGAGCATTGGTTCGGTGCGTGAGGCGCTCATCCGACTCGGCTCGGAGGGGCTGGTGGTCGCAGCGCCGCAGTTGGGGTTTCGTGTGACGCCGGTGTCGGAACAGGACCTGCGGGATTTGATTGAGACGCGTTGCGTTTTGGAGGGGGAGACTTTTCGCCGCGCGATCGAAGATGGTTCTCTCGAGTGGGAGTCGGCTGTCACTGCCGCATATCACCGGCTCGATCGAACCCAACACGACATCGACGGTCAGCGGAACGACGCATCCTGGGTTTCGTCCCACCGACAATTCCACGAGGCGCTGATCGAAGGCTGCGCGAACCACCGCCTCATCGTCGTGACGATGCAGTTGCGCGACGCCGCGGAGCTTTATCGGTCCTCTTCCGTGGGAGCGATGAGCCCCGAGCAGAGCGCGCAGCGCGACCGGGAGCATTTTGCGCTGCGCAATGCAGCGCTCACGCGAGACGCCCTCGGCGGACCCGAGATCCTTCGCGAACACATTCGCATGACCGCCCACTACTTCAACCTTGCTCTGTGACATCGACACCGGCGATTTGCGCAGCCTGATCTCGATCGAAATGGGCCAACAGCTGCGCGATCATCCGGTAATAGCCAGCCAGCACGATTAACTCTGCGGCAGTCCGATCATCAACGCTGCGCAGTTCGGAAGGAGTGACAAGCGACGCAGTCAAACGTCGTGCGATGTTCGCGGTGAGTACCTCGACCGAACGGTCAGACACGAAAGTGTCGTCGGCCAACTGCTGTATTTCCGAATCCATCATGCCCACCTGCCTGGCAACCGCCTCATGAGCAGTCCGCTCGAAAGTCGACCCACTCTCGCCGGCGATGGACAGAATCGCGATCTCGCGGACCCTCGCCGAAAGCGACGTGTCGAAGCGGATGGCGGCTCCGAGTTCCTGAAGTGGTCCGCCGACCTCCGGAAACCGCGTCATCAGTTCGAAGGGTCCGGCAAGCGTTCCGTCCTCGAGGACGAGACGGAAGGGTGAACGGGACGCGCGAGGTCCGCCGACGATGGCGTCGCGGACCTTGCGCGCCCGTTCGCTCTCAGGGGATGAGCTCACTTAGTGGCAGCGCCCTCTGCGATCGTGGTCTTTGCGTTGACACGACTCTGTGAGATGCCGACGGTCTTGGCCCACTTGAAACCCGCGTCGAGACCAGCAATCGAGAGGGTCGAATCGTAGTTGTAGCCCTGAATCCGGCTCGCCAGCTGGGGAGTACTCGGGGCACCAGCCGCAAGTACGATTTTGGTGACCGCATCAGCATTCGCTGGTTTCTTCATGAAAACGATCGCCCGTGCGACGGCCTTCTGGATGCGAGCTGCCACGCCGGGGTGAGCATCCAGCGCCTTCGTGCTCATGAAGACGGCGGCGTTGGACTGATCCTTGAACTCCGGGACATCGCCACCAAGAGTGAGTACCTTGACCCCCAGGCCGTTGGCGATCAGGGGGGCGTCGTACCCCCCTCCAGTGAGGACCGCGGCAACCTGGCCCGCCGCCAGAGCGTTGCCCGCGACAGCCCCAGGCGTGTTAATGAGGGTGAAATCGCCAGCGGGGACGCCCGCCTCCTTCATCAGCTCGGTGACGGTGAGACCGATCGGGCCGGCTTTCGCGGCAACGCCGATCGACTTGCCTTTGAGGGCGGCAAATGACTTTTTCCATCCGTTCGGTCCGACTGGGTTGGGAATGTTTGCGCCTTTGGCGGCCACCAGCGTGAAGTCGACGTTGCCGTTGAGTCCGGAGACGAACTTGACGCCAACCCCGTTCTGGAGATACGTGGCAACGCTGTAGACAACATCTGCTGACATGTCAATCTGGCCTCCGACCAAAGCACCAGGCAGTGCCTGCGGCGATGTCTGATTGACCTGGACCGTGATGTTCTCGTCGGAGAAGTAGCCCTCGGCGATGGCCACATTGACCGGTTGGAACGGAAGCGCACCGGGGACCGGCGCACTGTACGTCAGGGTCACCGGGGTATTGTCGGCAGTTGAGGTGGGTGCCGGACTTGACCCGGACCCTACTGAACTGCATGCCGCCAGAGAAGCGGCCATGGCAACGGTGGCAGTGGCGGCTAGGAATGTGGTCTTGTGCATGAGGATTCCTTTCATGGACGCGATGCGACGTCGCATCGACATTTGAGGGGCAAGGCGGAAGTTGGATTACGCGCGCTGCCAACGCAGCAGGAGATACTCGGCCCAGGCGATGATGGCGTTCATGGCTGTCGTGATGATGGCCAGCAGTGCGAGCACCGCGAAGACCCCTGCCGAGTTGAAGTTCTGTCCGTAAAGAACAATTTTTTGGCCAAGTCCGCTGCTTGAGGCAACGATCTCCGATGACACCACGCCGAGGACGGCCGTTACGACGCCAAGGCGCAGCCCGGCCATGATCGCAGGGACGCACCACGGGACAAGGACTGTCCGAAATCGCTGCCAGGGGCTGGCATGAAAGGCGCTGGTAAGTGAGATCAGGTCTGGAGAAACGGTCTTCATGCCGGAAGCGGTGGTGACCAGCACCATGAAAAACACGATCGAAATTGCGAGGGCGATCTTGGACGTTTGGGTGATTCCGAACCACAGTAAGAACAGAGGCGCGAGCGCAACCCGCGGAATGCTCATCAGCACAGAGATCCAAGGCTGAAGTACTCGATCGAGAAGCGAAATCGACGAGATAGCGAACGCCGCTGCGGTACCCGCGATACTTCCGATCGCAAAACCAATGAGGGTCGCGCTCAGGGTGACAAGCGTGTCGCTCCAAAGGCTGGTCCAGTTTGTGACAACGAATGCGCCGATCGCGCTCGGCCGCGAAAAGAACAGCGGGTTCAGTGCGCCGAGTGCGGCGAAGAGCTCCCAGAGAGACAGGAACGCAAGCACACTCGCGACCTGTAGGACTCGCACGAGCAGGCTTCGATGGCGGCGTTCTTTCGTCGTCTTGACCCACGACGCAGCGATGGCTTGTTCGAGTTCGACGGTACCTTCCCCAACTATTTCTGGAGCAAGTGGAACAGTGGTCATGAGTGATCCGGCTCCTCGGAGAGGAGATCCCAAAGGGATCGAACGAGTTCCTGAAATATCGGTTCGAAGCGGAGTGTGTCGAGGTCACGTGGGCGCGGGAAGTCGACGCGGATGTCGCGCCGCACTTCACCTTGGTTCATCACGATGATCCGATCGGCCATCAGCGCCGCTTCGCTGAGGTCGTGGGTGACGAAGACGACGGTCTTGCCCATGCCATCCCAAATCCGCAGGAACTCGACCTGCAGGCGGGCCTTCGTTTGAGCATCCAGGGCACCGAAAGGCTCGTCGACCAACAACAGTTCAGGGTCCATGGCCAGTGTTCGTGCGAGATTCGCGCGCTGGCGCATGCCATGTGAGAGTTGCTGCGGAAGCAAGTGACCCTTCCCACTCAACCCGACCAGTTGAACCATTTCCTCAGCACGCTGACGGCGCTGCCGTTTTCCGACCCCGCGCAGTTCCAAGCCGTACTCGACATTGCGGTGAATGTCCCGCCACGGTATAAGGGAATCGCGAGCGAACATGTAGCCGATCGCGGATGCGGGCGGCGCATCGGTCGTCACCACAACGCTGCCGCGCTCAGGCTTCAACTGGCCGGCGATCATGTTCAACAGCGTCGTTTTGCCGCAGCCGCTGGGACCCACGATGCACACGAACTCACCCCGGTTGATCGTGAGGGAGACGGACGACAACGCAGTATGGGCGCCCCTGAACGACGGAAACCAGTGAGTCAGACTGTCGACTTTGACCACGGGCTGTCCAACATGTGGAATGTCCGTCGCCGACTGGATTATTCGACGTCCCGCAGGTCGACCTGCGACTCCTACAAACTCGGGTTCGGGCATCTTCGCGCCTTTCGTGCTCGCAACTCTTAACTATCTATCCGATAACTTTGGAATGTCAACACAATTTTGTAATTCTCCGAACGGTCCCGGAGTCTTTCGTTGGCGTGGATGCGTCGGTGACTGATTTCTGGCGGTTAGCGATGTCGGACCTCCGGATGAATAGCGCACGCGGGTATCTCGCGGAGTTCCTCGTGGCGAGGGCGGTCGGCTTCGGTGACGTGCGCCGCATCGGGTGGGACGCGTATGACCTGCTCGTCGACGGCTGGATTCGCGTCGGAGTGAAGTCGTCGGCGTCCCTGCAGGTGTGGGAGCAGCGGCGTCTGTCGCGGATCGAGTTCTCGGGCTTCGCGGCGCGAGGTACGACCCGCGGCACGGCGACGACCCGGGCGGACGGCAGTTCAACGCGCATGTATAGGTGTTCGGCGGGCAGACCGCGACGGACCACGATGCCTACGATCCGCTCGACATCGGTCAGTGGGAGTTCTACGTGCTCAGCAAAAGCGACCTCGAGAAGGGTCGGATAGGCGGAAGGGCAGACGGTCAATACCGAACGGTAGTGGTGACGGCCGCGAGTCGGACGGTAGTGTGCTGATCGTCTTATACGGCACGATCACGACGGATGTCGGTGGTCTCGCAAAACTATGTGTTTCGCAAGCCACGCGTTGCTGCTCGAGGGCCGATTGAGGCCCTCGAGCGCGTCCGTAACACGCCCGGTCATCGGGCTTAATGTCGGGCAGGTCAAACGCACGACCATGCGCCCGCGGACGTATCGATACCAATGGTGGCGTGGGAGTGCCCGGTGATCGTCCCTTGGGCAACGATTTGACGCATCAAGAGCTGGTACACGCCGGTCGAACGAGTCAAGCAAAACGAGAGAAGCCCTCGTCCCCAATCAAGAGACTGAGCGCCTCGTATCGTCTAGCTTGGGGAGATGCGACGAATCATTCCGGTCATAGTCCTTGCCGCCACTTTCACGGTTCTCGCCTCGGGATGCACCACCGGCTCAACGCCCGCGACGAATTCGCCGTCCACTACCCCTTCATCCTCGGCGACAACTGCGGCGGGATGCCCGGCGACGCCTGGAAAGACTGTGCCGGCAGGAGCGGTCACGAAAGCGACCCAGGATGTCGACGGTGACGGTAAAGCCGATACCGAATGGATCGCGCGAGTCAATGGTCGGACGGAGTTCGGGGTGACCACAGCCTCTAACGCGACGTTCTCCTACGACGTTTCGTCGGCATCCCCAATCGCCCGAGGCGGTTTTGTGTCGAAGCTGGGGTCGCGATTCATTTCGCTGTTGTCCGATGGTCGCGGTGCGTACGTGCACGTGATCGTCAATTGCTCCTTCGTGCAGCCGAAAGACAGTAAGGGCGTGCCGTACACCTTCGACCTGCAGGATCTGCGCGGCAACGGCACCGGAGTCGGCTGCGTATCCGGCAACCTGGTCGGCTACCTTGCGAAGGGCGACGGCAGCACGTTCACGGTCACGCAGACTATCGTCAAGCTGAGCGCGGATGGAGGGACGGCGTCGAACGGCGCGGTCTCAACGATTGCCACCGGAGTCACTGCCTCGGACCCGCGAGTGAAGACGGCCGAGAGCGTCACCTGCGGAGACGACAACGTTGGTTCCGCAGGGGTCGTGCTGCAGCAGTAACTTTTCAGCCTCGATCCATTGATGGATATGAGGTTAAGTTGGTGCATCAAGCGGAATGCGCCTTCCTGATCAGGATAAATAGGACTTGCCTAGGGCCCCATTCGCCGATACGAAGGTCATCTCACAGGTGCGCGTTCTCACGCCACCCGGACCGCCGTCGCCTCATCCGATGATCCGAACCTCATGTTGGCTGTCGATCGTGCGTCTTGCCGAGGGGGCCGATCTTCGTGGAATTGCTAACCGGTGGTTCAGTGTCTCGACCTACTCAGGAGCCAACGCCGACAAGGAAGTCTCTTCGCTGGCGGGCGGGACGATCGCCAGGGCGGACTCGATCGACGATATGGCCGTGCCGCGCCCCGGTGGGATGAAAAAGATCTTCACCTCCCGTTACGCCCCGTCCATGTCCCCCTGGTGAAGAGCCCGGAGTAGCCACTCGAATCGTTGGAATCTAAAGTGGATGTGTGAATCGCACGGATCGCCTGTATGCGCTCGTGGAGGAGTTGCGTGCGGTAGCGCCTCGGCCGCGGAGCGCCCGGTGGCTCGCCTTGAGGTTCGATGTCAGTTCCAGGACTATCGAACGGGACTTGTCAGCATTGCAACAGTCCGGGGTGCCCATCTGGGCAGAACCCGGCCGGACCGGCGGGTACTGCCTGGATCCGGCGCACACCCTTGCACCGCTCGGTTTCACCGTCGACGAAGCGCTCGCGGTCACGATCTCGCTCGGGATGCTAGCGAGTAGTCCTTTCCGCGACGCAGCGACTTCTGCGTTGCGGAAAGTTGTTGCGGTGATGGATGACCGGAGCCTGGGCGAGACCGCGGAACTCGCCACCCGTATCCATTTTCTTGAAGACGGCCCCGCAGTTGAGATGCCGACGGAACTTGCTTCTGCTCTCCGCACCAGGAACGTGCTCCAAATTGTTTATCTAGACCGCGCGGGCGCCGTGACTTCCCGGGAAATCGAGCCCCTCGGTTACGTCGGAAAGGGACGTGACTGGTACCTAATCGCCTGGTGCCGTCTCCGGAACGCCTTGCGCGCGTTCAAGGGAAACCGAATCAGCGCCGCGGTGTCGACTGGTGAACGATCACCGCGTCGATCGTTCACCATCGAGGACCTCGATATCCCGAACGGAGAGTTACGAACCCTGAATACGGGCATGCCAGAACGCTAAACACCGACAGGACGGTGTCGCCAGACAGCGGCAGCATTGTGGTGTCGAGCCAGCGAGGCCGACCGAAGGGAACACCATGGAATTTGCATCCATCCGGATCATCACCAACAACGTCGACCGACTTGCCCAGTTCTACCAGGTTGTCACGGACACAATTGCGGCGCGACCGGCACCGGTCTTCGCCGAAATACGAACGGGGACGAGCGTTCTCGCAATCGCGAGCACCGCGACGGTCGCGATGCTCGGAGAGCACGCCCCCACCCCAGGCAACAACAGCTCAGTGATGATCGAGTTTCTTGTTACCGACGTTGACGCGGAGTTCGCCCGACTCAGGGACACTCTCGAAGACATCGTGCTCGAGCCAACAACGATGCCATGGGGCAACCGGTCCACCCTGTTCCGTGACCCCGACGGCAACCTCGTCAACCTCTTCTCGAAGCCAGCAAACTGAACACAATCATCCAACTAGCGGGGCCAGTGAGTCCGCATCGTCGCGACAACCGACCCACTCTGCATTACGTATCCAAGACGGCTATTCATCCCGAGAAACGTCCGCACACCGTTCCTCTTGCGAGCGGCCAATACAGCCCCAAAGTGGTCCGGAGCGTGCTCTCACTATGACGGGAAATACCGTCCGCTGATCGTCCGGCTAACGGACGGCATGACCAACTGGAATTCGGTGTAGGGCGCTCAGGTTGCTGGTTATCACCTGACGTTCCCACCTGCATCTCAAGGGCTACGCGGTGGGTGATAATTCGCGCCGGGGAATTCACGGTCACCTTCATCCGCAAACTGGCGCGGACCTTGTTTGAACTGCAACCGATCCTCAGACTGGGTGAATGCGCTCGTTTCAGCCAGATCCTTCCAACCTGTGGCCGCAGGACATGGCAATCACCATCGACAACAGCTCGGGCAAACTAATGTTCCTGCTGTTCGTTCGTGAGGCGTGGAACATGGAAGGTGTCGACCTTCCGGGTGTCAACCCTGCGCCGGACGGCGGCGGATCTGCGCGGCCGGAAACGTCGAAAATGACAAACTTCTCAACGCATGGAATACAGCATGGGCCCACGCAGTCGCAGACCTTTCTTTCGACCGTATCCCTCACCCGGTCGACTCCGCGGCGCAAGCGCGGCTCGACGCAATGTCGATCGAGGAGCTGCTGGCAATCGACGATCCCCGACGGACCGGCATCTTTGCCAACGGAGTCGACCTCGAGGCATACGCCGCATGGGACTGGTCCACAAAATCACTACCGAACCCGACGAGCTTCGAGGATCAACCCGAACGGCGCAACCTCACCGAACTCGTGCCGGCCTGGCGCGCAGGGCTTCGCAAGATCACCGAACTACCGTTCGCCGACGACTGGGCCCGCCGAATCAACACCCCACACCTTCTCGTCTCTACCCACACTCGGTTTGACCGGCAAAGTTACGGGCGCGCCCTCTCACTCCCGGTCGAGCCCGACCGCTAGCCGTTCCGGTTGCGGTCGCCCGGCCCGCAATCGGCTAACGGACACCGCAAAGCACGACCGGCCCCGCAAGCGGCGGTCGACGCCCTCACCGCGGCCGGCCGCCAGTGATAAGAGTGCCGTGTGATGCTTCTCTCATGCATCCCGCGCGTCTCGTCGCATTCATCTTTCTCATGCTCTGCTTGGCCGCGATACTTGCCGGCCTGATTTACGGTGCGATCACACCTAGCCCAGAAGACTTACTCGGTGGATGGACGATTTTAGCGGTTGCCACGATGTTCGCCGTCCTGTCTTTCATAGCCCTCATCATCTGGCGACGTTCGCGATAGTCACCGGCCGCTAACCACGCGCAAGGAACCGCTCTCGTAACCGAGAAATCCCGCTGAAGGTTCCGCTTACGGCGCGGGTGGAGTGGCACGCTGCCGTGGATGCCCTCGTCCGCGACAAAGGCACTGGACGCTGCTGACTGGGTGCTGATCACCATCCCCAACCAGCTCGGCGTTGACTTCAACATCAAACTCCTTACCGCCATCCACAACATCGGCCGCGAACTCGGTTAGACCACACAGAGCGAAACGGGGCGGCCGGTTCGAACGCTCTCGTTCGGCTGAACTTCGTCGTCGTCCTCCGGACTAGTTGCCGCGTCCCGCTGGGCGGAATGTCAACCGGGTCGAATGGCAGTGAGGATGATGTTCAACCAACGCGCCCGAGCCGTTTGCGGCAGGGTACTGGGTGCGCTGAGCATCAGAAGGAAGATGTCGTCCGCCGTGACGCCGTCCCTCAAGTTGCCGTCGGTTCTGGCAGCGGCCACGAGAATCTGGAGAGCTCTTCTTCCCCGGTCTTCGAGTTCCGGGGTCAGGTAGGCGGCGTCGAAAACGAGTGCAGCTTCTTTGACGGCCTGATTGTGTGCTGCCTCCTCGACGAAATCGGTCAGCAGGGTGACGATCCGGGCCATTGCGTCTCCTGGGGCCGCGAGGGTCTGAGAGGCCTCCTCGACCCAGTTGACGAGTGCACCGGAAAACTCTGTGAGCACGGCCTGGACGAGATCGGTTTTTGTCGGGTAATGCCGATACAGCGTGCCGACGGCGACGCCGGCCGTTTTCGCAATCTGCTCCATGGACACATCCGAGCCGGTTTGCGTGATCTGCGCCCGAGCGGCCTCAAGGATGCGAACCTGATTGCGACGTGCATCTACCCGCATGGCCATCCCTTCCTGCCTAAGGCACTTCGAACCGCCACTATCCCATCGAGCGGGACATGAGCCTATCGAAGCTCCGATCGGAGAGTAGTCGTCGGGCCAGCAGTACGCCCCGAGCGCCGAAGCCGGCAGCGTAGCGGGCCTTGGGATTTCGGGCGGTGACGGCGGTGGAGATCGTCTTGGCGATAACCGAGGGATCCGAGGCGCGGTCGTGAAACGGTCCCGTCGTAAAGGACGCAGCTAGTCTTTTGGCCGACGTGGCGTAGGGCCCGTCCCCTGAGGTCTGCAGCACAGATTCCGCCGCAATTCCTGACCATTCGGTTTTGATGGCGCCGGGCTCGATCACGACGACACCGATCCCGAATGGCTTCAGCTCGGCGCGAAGCACATCGCTCATCCCTTCAAGGGCGAACTTGGTGCCGTGATACCAGGCTCCGAAGGGTGTGTAGATCTTTCCGCCGATGGAGCTGATGTTGATGATCCGGCCTGATTTCTGTCGGCGCATCACCGGGATGACGAGCTGAGTCAGGCGCATCGCTCCGAAGAGATTGACGTCGAATTGCCGACGCCCCTCCTCGAGGGTTACTTCTTCGACAGAGCCGTAGGAACCGTAACCGGCATTGTTGACGAGAACATCGATCCTCCCCGCCTCCTTCTCGATCGTTGACACTGCCGCGCGAAGAGAACCTTCGTCAGTGACGTCTAGCGACAAAGTCCTGACGCCCTGTGCTCGGAGGCCTTCCATCCGGTCGAGCCGGCGGGCGCCCGCGTACACCGTGTAGCCGAGGCGGACAAGCCCGACAGTGGTCGCCTCACCGATCCCCGACGAGCCACCTGTTACAAGCGCAACCTTTTCGGACATGACGATTCTCCTAACGTGAATGTGTATTCACCTACTATAGTGAACCCAAATTCAGTTTATGTCAATGTTGATTCGACGGCGCTCTGCCTACGAGTACCTCGCCAAAGGCGAGCCGGCGGGTGAGGGTAATGTCGCCTACATGGGCTGCTCTTATCCTGCATCGACCGTGGTTAGATGCGGCGAATTCAGGTGGTGGTCGCAACACCGGCTTGATTTGACGGATTCAAGAGTAGCTCGGTGAGGACTTCTGCGGGGGTGTGGTAGCCGTGGCGTTTTCGTGGTCGCGCATTGAGTTCCGCGGCAACGTTGGCGAGGATCCCGGGCCCGTGAAACGAAAGATCAGT
>NZ_JBEPTL010000024.1:0-50750 GCF_040549465.1 Glaciihabitans sp. UYNi722
TGAGCCGCTCCAGCCTCGACCGGTCACCATCACGCAAAACCAACGCCCGAGCCAGGTAAACCATGACTCAAGTCTGATGCCACTCCACACCTAAACCATTCAACAACACGCAACACTAGGTGGCAAGCAGTTTCACGAAGTGGGTGCGTTTGAGCATCCTCAGCACGAGTCGCTGGAATGGGGTGAACGCTGCAATGCCTTCAGCGGTCGTCATTGGTTCGAGCCCGACTATCTTGGTGGTCAGGCCGTCGCGCAATATTTCGCCGCCATTGGCCGCGACCAGATTCCGATACCAGTTGACCTCGGGACCGTAGGTGAGCTCGCAGACGAAACCGCCTTCGATTGGCTGCACCATGATCGGAGTCTCGAAGGTCTTGCCGCTTTTGCGGCCAACGGTGCGCACAATCGAGAAATGATTGCTGCCCTGGCGGGCCATGCGGCCGGTCAGCCGGTTCAAGCTGTGCTTGATCGTGAACAGCCAGCCGGTGCGAAGCTTCGATCCGAGACCCATGCGAGCAGCATGCCACACAGCACGTGTTCTTGACCGAACGCACGACCGCCGGTTCAGCGTACGCGCTCGTGGATGTGGTCAGCGCGCACACGATCCGATCAGGACCATTCGCACAGCGGACCACTCGCGTGCCGGCAGAGGGTGCGGCTTGTGGGGTCTGCGGCGAAAGTGGCGATCACATCCGGATAGCGCAAAGATAACGCTGAAGACGAACAAGACACCAAGGAAGAGACACGATTGGCTGAGCCGCTGCAGTCACCTTGGCCGAAGCAAGGGCCGGCCTCATACTTTCCCTCGATCGAAAAAAAGTACGGACGCTCGATCGCAGATTGGCAGCAGATCATTGCGGCGTGCGGCCAAGAGAAACACATGGACATTGTCAACTACCTGAGGGTGGAGCATGCCATGGGACACCGGCACGCTAACGCACTTGTCGGATGGACATTGGCCGGCAACGTGGCGGAGGCGACTGGATAACTCTGATGAAGCGCCGCCCGGGGATGACACCGTTTGAGGTTCCGCTACCGGACGAGTGTGGGGATGACGTCCAAGACTTTATCAAGTCGCTCGCGTAGCCCGGGAGGTACGGTGGTCGGGAGCGCTTGGCAGGGGAACCAACGAACGTCTTCGCTTTCGTCGCTGACCGCAACCTGCGCGTCGGTTGCGGCGATGGCCACGAATCCCACGTCCCAGTGAGCAGTGCAGGAGAATCCGCTCTGCAGATTGTGACGATCAAGGTCAGCGATCGAGCCGGACAGAAGGCTGAGTTCTGTGATTCCAGATTCTTCTCGTGCCTCGCGTATGGCGGCGCTCGCGATTGACGTGTCGTGGGATTCGATGTGGCCTCCGAATTGCACCCAGAATCCGCCTTTGCGGTGGAAGCACAGCAGCACGCGATCGAAATCGGGCGAGAACGCAAAGCAAGACGCGGTGACGTGCTCAGGTCCACCGTCGCGCTGGAGAGCAGCCGCGCCGCCAGTCGCGACGAAGGACAGATAGGATTCGCGGGTTTGCGAAACGGGCAAGGCTTCGAGGCTGGTTAGGACGTTGTCGACGATCACACAGCTATTATCCGACAGCCAGGCTTGGGCTGATTGTTGATCCCGTCTTGGTTCGATTGGCGTTCTGTGCTTCGTCCGCTAGTGGTGATTCGCCTGAGAGCACCGTCGCACTTAACGTTCCGCTCGCGGGCACGTGTGCTCAGTTGAGTTGGGCGCGGAAGAGCAGTCCAAGCCCGCCGTCAAATTCGACGCCGCGAAACCCGTCGCCGCGGGAGATCTCCTGGAATGGCCACGGACTGTGCGCGGCGATAGAGGCTGTGTTTGTCGCGTTGGTGAAAAACATCACGCTGCCCGGTGACGAATCCACTCGATCCGTGCATTGATGAGGGCGTGCCCAACGCCGAGTCGCCGTTGTTGGGATGCCACGGTGACTCCCATCAAGTAGTGGCCGGATGGTGCCGCCCCGTCCTGGTTTGGCGAGTACTGCGTGGTAGCCCTGCCAACAAGCCCGAAGCTCGCCTCGGCGACCACAACAAGCCGCAGGGAATCGTCGAACGCGTCTGAAGTGGTGTTGGCGAACAACTCGGATGACGAACGGCCTCCCTCACGCTGGATTGCAAGAATGCCGTCGAGGTCTTCATGCCGCGCGACCCTCACCATCGCGGGCATGTCGCGGGTCACGCCCTCATTGCTGATCCTCACAGCCGCCTGAACATCGTCGGGCTGGTGCGGGTCAGGCGAGCTTTGGGTTGTCTTGGTCGTCGGCCCGTGCAAGGTATCCGGAAAGGCGCGCGATGAAGTCATCGCCTGGCCGGTATGTGACATCGGCGGCGCTCTTCTCGTACTCGCCCTGCAGCTCGGTGATGGCGTCATCGATTTCAAGGACCGCCAAGGCGTTCGTCTGCGCGGCGTCGAGGCCAACAAGGTATCCGATCGCCCGATCGATGTCCGCCGCACCCCCAAAGGAATAATCGGTCATGTGTGTCACTCCAGTTGCTTCAGATCGAGCGGATCCACGGCCATTCGGCACTGAGGCGAGAATACCGAAAGAATTCGATGTGAAGACCGGACGATCATAATTGCGCCGGCGTGGCCCGCGTCCCGTCCTCGTCTCATCGTGGCCCGAGCGCGGGGCGGCGGTGCCGCAGCGTCGACAACGCTGTGGTGCTACGACGCGGTGGGGTCCGCGACGACATCCTTGCCCTGCTCGGAAGAGACCGTGACACCGGACGGCGCAGTGCCGTTCCCCGAGTAGTACACCCCGTCGGAACCTTTACCTTTGGCCACGATCCCGCCCGGAACGTCCCAGCTGCCGACGCTGTCTGCGAGCTCGACGGACACGATGTCGTTACCGGATGTGCTGATCGCCCCGCCGACATGCAACTCGCCCAGCGCACCGCCGGGCCTGATGCTCAACGCGATGGCCTTGAGTGTCATCTGCACGCCCTTGACCAGGCTCAGACCCTCGCCGCCCTCGGTCGACAGGTTGTTCGTTATGGTCAGCTTGGGCAGCGGCCTGGATAGCTGCACGCCGATGGAGCCATCACCGTGGGTCTGGATGGACTCGAAGGTCGCCTCACTGAGTGATCCGTCGTACAGGTTGAACCCGCGGGCACCCTTGCCGTAGGTCTGGATCGGCGCCTGAACCGTCAGCGTCTTGATGTCGCTGAAGTTGACGAAGCCGATCCCGCTGGGGCCGCGTGAGATTATCGGCTGCTTGGCTGTCCATGTCTGCACGTCGCCCCAGTTGTCGAGCACCATATCGTTCTGGCCGAGGGTGGTGACCGGGCCCTCATTGATGACGTTCTGAACGCGCGCCCCGCTGATGACGAAAACGCCGCCGCTGATGAGATCCGGTGTGCCCTCGGCGATTCCGCCGTCGGTATGAATCTCGCCCGTGCTCAGAGTCGTCACAGTTAGAACTCCTCCGAAGGCCTTGCCGTCGTCCGTCCCGTGTCCGGCGACGAAGACGCCGCTGCCCCGAACGGGCGTGTGTTCCGATCCGGCAGCCACGTTCGTGATCTCAGCAGTGATCTGCACCGACGCGTCGGCTTGACGGTTCCAGACCGTCAGCCCGCCCTGCATCGCCTCAACGCCAAATCCACGCGGACGATCGACGCGGCCGCGAACATCGGCCGCCCGCACCGTGAGTCCGTCGATCGAGATGTGGCCGGAACGGACAGCATCCGTCGCGATGATGGCTACTTGCCCGACCGTGGTCACGCCCCGCAGGGTAAGCGTGCCCCAGTCGGTCTGGGTGGTGTCGGCGTAGATCGCGACCTCGTGCTCGGGAACCACTACTTCGATGTTCTCGACGGTGTTGTCGCGCGTGAGCAAGACCCCCTTGGACCCGAACTCCAATCGTCCACCACTCAGGCTGACGCCTGGCGCGAGAACGACACGGGGCGCGCCCGAGATCGTGCCGACGACCTGGATTGCCTTCACGCCGTCATTGACGGCAGCCTGGAGTTCTTTGGAGTCCTTCACAACACGCGAATCAGTCACGGGGATCGCCCTTCGCTCGAACAGATCAGATACAAAAACACTACCCGCGCCCGCGAGAGAGGGCGCCATGATGGGCAAGAGGTCATGGCTGGACCTGGTGCTTGGCGCCCGACAGAGCGATCCTTTCCGTGAAGGCCGATTGGCGAGTCAGATTTTGACCGTCCCGCCGAGGGTTCCTATGTGACACACGTCGAGCTCCTCGGCTCGATGGTTGCTTTCGTGTTCGAACTGCGTCGCTGAACCTCCGGCTTGCGGGCGGTTTTTGAATCCGTAGTCAAGTCGGACTTTTTCGTCGGGCTCGGCTCGAAATGTACGGAGAGGCTTTACATGGTGGCGGCGAGGTTGGGGCCTACGGGGGTGAAGAGGATCATGTGGACGGTGCGGCGGGATATTTTCAACCCTGTAGAGGTTGGGGTGATTTCGTCGTCATACCAGGCTGTGGCGAGTGTGCCTTTGGTGTTGTCTGCTTCGAGCACGATTCCATCTCCGTAGGTGCGGGCGGTGAGTGGATCAGTTCCGGTGATGGTGGTGTTGGACATTCGATGCAGGGTTCGGCCGGCCGGTTGGTGACCGTCGCGCATGAATGTGGTGAACGCGTCGGGATCGGTCCAGGAGCCGACAGCGGGCCCGTAGTCGATGACGACCTCGTTGGCGAAGGTACTGCGGAATAGGTCCCAGTCTTTGGTGTCGATTGCGGTTGCGTAACGGGTGACGAGGTCGAGGATTTCGAAGCGAAGCGCGGGATCGAGGGTGAGGGGTGTAGTGGGCATGGGTGACTCCTTGTATTCGGTTGGGGATGGGGAAGTGCAGAGGCCATCTACGTAGACGTGGGTGTCGATGGCGAGGATGTCCAGAGGAGCATTTGCACTGGTCATGAACTCGCAGCGGCGTGGGTCAGTGCTTCGACGAAAGTGTTTGTGGGTTGGGCGCCGGAGATGCCGTAGGTGTTGTTGATGACGTAGAACGGGACGCCTTGAACGCCCAGGGATCGAGCGCGAGCGTTGTCGGTGTCGACAGCCATCACATAGGTGCCAGCGGTGAGTGCTGTGTGAGCAAGTTTCGTATCCAACCCGACTTCACCGGCAAGAACTACGAGGTCTTCGATCCGGCCGATGTGGCACCCTTCGGCGAAGTATGCGGCGTACAGCCGATCGTTCAACTTCTGGCGCTGGCCATGAGCGTCGGCGTAGTGAAGCAACTCCAGAGCGAGGTGGGAGTTAGTGGGACGGATCCGAGCGGGGTCGTAATCGAGTCCCTCAGCGGCCGTTACTCGGGTCATAGCCTCGAACGCGCGTTCTTGGTCTTCCGGAGTCATGCCGCGCTGTGTGTGAAGGTACGCCCGAGCGTCGAAGTTCACTGGAGAGTCGGATTGCAATTCGAACGACCGGTGCACCGTCTCGACTGGCCTGCCGTACTGACTAAGCGCATCTGCCCAGCGGGCATCGGCGACATAGCACCAAACGCATTGCACGTCCGCCCAAATTTCCACACGAACCGGAAGGTCCGTCACATGGTCAAACGTCATTCCGAGGCCCTTTATCTTGGGAAATGCTAATGTGGGGTGTCCCTCCGAATACAATATGGGGTACTACCCCACTTGTCAATTAGCGTGAATGGACGACAGGGTACCGACTTACCGACCAGACGATGTGATGCGAACCGATGCTGAGAGCAGGGATAGCTGTGGTACCGAAACGTTCTGACGCGCGGCGTAACTACGACGCAATCCTTCGCGCTGCCGAGCAGGAAGTAGCCCGGCACGGCTCCGAGGCATCCCTCGAGGAGATCGCTCGGCGGGCCGGAGTTGGATCGGCAACTCTGCACCGACATTTCCCCTCCAGAAATGCACTAATGCAGGCAGTGTTCCACGACCGGGTGGAGGGGCTGTGCGCCCGCGCCGATGGGCTTTTGGATACGGCGGATCCTGCCGATTCGCTACACCAGTGGCTGACCGAACTCGCCACGTTCGGGGCGACCACTCGAGGACTGGCCCAATCGCTGAACTTGACAGCCGAGGTGACCCTCGACTCGGATGGGACCTGCGAAACGATGTTGATGCGGGCAGGCGGCGAACTCTTACATCTGGCGCAGCGGTCCGGGAAAGTGCGCGCCGATCTTGATATCAGGGAATTACTGACCCTGGTGAACGCCGTCGCGTGGGTAACGGAAGGCAATTCCGAGGCCGAGCACGCAGCTCGAAGACTGCTCAACCTCGCCCTCGACGGTATTCACAACGACACGCACATCTGAGAAGTCCACCGCGTTGCTGCAATACCCCGCTGCCGTTGCCGCATCCGGATGCAACCAATTTCAAGCCTTCCGTCATCGCAATCGACGAGGTGCGTTCGCTGTCGGCCGACCCGCGCATCAGCGCCGATCACGGGGGTGGCGGCGACCATGCGAAAGGGCACGCCGCCAATTTCGTGGTCGAAGACCCACCGGAGCACAATCGCAACCGGAGCAGGGTGATGCGCCACTTCGGTCCGCCGCATCGCCCAGGATTCGTGGCATCCCTCGAGAACTCGATCTCCGCCTACACCGAGAATGCGTTGGACGCCGTGCGCGGACGCACTCGGATGGATGTCGTCGAGGACTTCGCCTATCCGCTGCCCGTCAGCGTCATCTGTGACCTGCTCGGTGTACCCCACGAGGACGAACCACAGTTTTCCGTCTGGACCAAGGCGATCTCGCTGCTCGCCTCCCCCGATGCCCAGCTCGATGTCGAGGCGTCGATGAAGGGCAGCGCAGCATCGCAGGAGGCTGCCGGCTACATGTACGGCCTCGTGCAGCGTCGCAGAGACCGATCCCGGCGACGACGTGATCTCCGACATGGTCAACGACGACTCGGAAGGTGGCCGCCTCCGTGACGAGCAGATCGTGAGCAACGCGATCATCCTGCTGATCGCCGGACATGAGACAACCGTTAACGCCATCACGAACGGCATCCTGCTGTTCCTGCGCAATCCGGAGCAGCTGGCGCTGGTGCGCGAGAATCCCGGCCTGCACTACTGCTTCGGTGCGCCGCTAGCCCGGCTGGAGGGCCTCGTCGCTCTCAACGCCTGGCTCGCCCGCGTGAAGAACCCGCGACTGGTGCAGGATCCGCCGCCGTACCGACGCAACGCCGCCCTGCGCGGCCCCAGCGAGTTGCTCGTGGATTTCGACACCATCGACTGAGGCTGCGCTCGGCTGGCTGAATCACGCACGGCCGATGGTTGACACCGCGCGAATCTGCGGCTCACCGATCGGCGTCCGGCACCGCAGCCTTCGCCAACCGCTTCGACAGGCGCGCGATCATCAGCGCCGACATCACGAGCAGTCCGATCAGCAGCACGCTGAACAGCAGGAAGGCTCCAGGTTGCACCCACTCCCCTGAGCCGAAACCGTGCCAGCCGAGCGGACCGTCGGTGGCGACATCCCCGATAACGCGGATGGCGAAGGGCGCGACCACGACGAGCGAAGCCACGATGAACAGCCCGAGCGGGATGGCCGAGGTCCAGAGCACGCGACGCAGCCGACGAATGACCGGCTCCCGATCCGCCCGACGCGACGGCACAGCCTGGGCGAGCGCCTCATCCACGTTCTTGCGTACGTAAGTGAGGATGACCGCGGCGGCCGCAGCGAGAAGCGATGCGGCAGCGAGTGGAACGTCAATCATGTGCACGCTCCGCGGCGAGGATCTCCACCAGCACGTCGAAACTCGACTTCTCCACCCGGTACTGATTGACGTGGCCGTGCACCTTGCCGATGGACGGATAGTCACCGCCACGGGAGGCGATCCGGTCGTTGAGTGCCTCGATCAGGATGTCGGACCCCGGCACGACCACGCGGGCGGCGGTGTCGTCTAACGCCGACTCGGAGGCATCCAGCAGCAGCTGCAGTGACTCGGTGATCGCCTCCTGCAGCTGGTACTGGTACTTCGACATGACGGATCGCAGCAGGCTGCGACTGCGGGATGCCGTGGTCTGGAACAGCGCGCTGACCGTCGCCGTCGACGGCAGGCGCTGCGCGAACACGGTGTCGATGAGGAGGTAGAGACGCCAGACGAGGAAATCGTCTACCCGGCTGAAGCCCTCCTGCCCGAGGAACATGGCGAGGTACTCCCGAGTGGCGGCCTCGGAGACTGACGTGATTCGACCATCCAGTTCGCCGACGGTACAGCCCAGCGCGTGCGCCAGCTGCCTGCGTTCCTCTCTGCTCAGCGCCTTCATGGTTTCCTCCCCGATAACCCCACGGTACGCCGCACCACCGACCTCACCGCTGACGGTTCAGGCGGGTGTCACCGCAATCGTGGCACTCGCCGTTCTGTTCGGAACACATCGACCAGGTCCATGGCGCTCGAAAGTGGCCAAATGGCCCCTCGCAAGCACCTCGTGGGGCCATTTGGCGACTCTCGTCGATGTCGCTGGCAGCCGGGGATGCGAGGAGACGGCGGTCGAGTAGGTCAGACTTGGGAGGCACACGACGAAAGGCCAGCATGACGATTCGCGCCGCCGCAGACGGTTCCGCCCTCGGCAACCCAGGGCCGGCCGGCTGGGCCTGGTACATCGACGACAGGTCCTGGGCGGCGGGCGGCTGGAAGCACGCCACCAACAATCAGGCCGAACTCACCGCCGTGTTGCAGTTCTTTCGTGCCACCGCGCATCTGGACGACGATCTGCTGATCCTGTGCGACAGCCAGTATGTGATCAACTGCGTGACCAAGTGGATGCCCGGCTGGAAGAAGAAGGGCTGGCGCAAGGCCGACGGCAAGGCGGTGATGAACTTGGAACTGCTCAAAGAGATCGACGCGGAACTCGTCGGGCGCACCTACCGCTTCGAGTGGGTGAAAGGTCACGCCAACCATCCGCTCAACGAGGCGGCGGACTCGCGCGCCCGGGCAGTATCCGAGGCCTACCAGCGTGGCGCGCCAATCCCGAGCGGACCGGGTTTCGTGAGGAGTGGGGATGCCGCCGCGGCTCGACCAAGTGAGACGACACTGGCCGCCCCCTCCGAACCAACGCCGTCGCTCTTTAGCTTCGATGACGAGCCGGGCTTCGATGACGGGCCGAGCTTCGATGACGAGCCGGGCCTCGACGCCGAGCACGCGCCGACCGTGGACCTGACCATCACCCTCTCCGCGCCCGAGTACGAGCGCCTGCGCTCACGGTCGAAGTCGCGCGGTACCACGCCGGAGCAGACCCTGCGCGACCTGATCTGAGTCGCCACGGCTGATGAGGTGCCAGAAATGGCTGTTCATCGCGCGATCCTGGAGCGATTTCCGTCCCCTGACCGAAGCCTGCCGTGAGCTAAGCGTTACTGCTCCACACCGAGATGCGGAGCGCTGGTCGCGCCGAACTGCCTGCGCAGGGCATCCATCGCCCCGTAGTAGCCGGCAAGACCGTGCACGCCGGGGCCCGGAGGCGTCGATGCCGAGCACAGGTAGATTCCACGAGCGGGTGTGCGCCACGGCGTCGGCGAGAGCACCGGGCGGGCGATGAGCTGCCCGAGCCCCACGTCGCCCGCGCCGATGTCGCCGCCGATGTAGTTGGGGTTGTACCGCCCGATGTCCGTGGCCGTGCGACTGGCGGTGGCGAGGATCGTGTCACGGAAGCCGGGCGCGTAACGCTCAATCTTCGCGATAATCGCCTCCTGGCGATCGTGCGTCGATCCTTTCGGTACGTGCGTGTACGCCCACAGCACATGCTTGCCGTCCGGTGCCCGTGAGGGGTCGAAGGGTGTGGGCTGGGAGACCAGCACGTAGGGATCCTGCGGATCACGGCCGGCCGCGACATCCGCCTCGGCCTGCACCATCTGTGCTCTCGTGCCACCGACGTGCAGGGTCGCCGCCCCCGCGAGCTGTGGGTTCGTCCACGGAACCGGATCGGAGAGAGCGAAGTCGACCTTGGCTACGGCGCCGCCGTAGCGGAAACGGTCGAGGGACCGTCGGTAGCTATGCGGCAGCCGCGCTCCGGCGATGCTCGAGAGGGCCCGCGGGGTCGTATCGAAGAGCACAGCGGTGGCGGTGGGGAGTTCTGCGATGTCCGTGATCTCGGTGTCGGTGACGATCTCGCCGCCGTGAGCGATCAGGTCTGCGGCGAGCGCATCGACGATCGACTGGCTGCCGCCGACGGGGATCGGCCAGCCGCGTGCGTGTCCTGCGGTCGCCAGCACGAGGCCCGCAGCCGCCGTCGACGGGCTGGGCATCCGACGAATGGCGTGGGCGAAGACTCCGGTGAGCAGTGCGGGCGCGACGTCCTGGCGGAACCGGGTTCCCCAGTCAACGCTCCCCTGCTCCAGGATGCGCAGGCCGAGTTGTAGGAGGGCGACTGGATGCCGCGGAACCTGCAGAATCTGCGAGCCAGCGAACTGGGCGATCTGATCGGCATGACGAACGAGCGGTGCGAAGAGTCTCCGCCACGCGGGGCCGTCGACGCCGAGCGATTCCGCCGTGCGGTCGAGATCGCGCCAGGCGATGCCGGCCTGGCCGTCGTCGAGCGGCTGCGCGTAGGAGATCGGCGGTACGACGAGTTCGATTCTCTTGTGCAGTTCGAAGCGGCGGAAGAAACCCGACGAGAGGGCCAGCGGATGCACCGCGGAGCACACGTCGTGCAGGAAGCCCTGCAGGGTCAACTCCTCGGTGCGCGCCCCCCCCGCCGATCGTCTCGCTCCTCTCGAAGACGCGCACGGAGAGGCCGGCCCTGGCAAGGGTGACCGCCGCTGCCAGCCCGTTGGGGCCGGCGCCCACGACAATCGCATCAACTGAGGTCATATTCCTACCCTGACAGCACTCAGCCGACGAAGCGAGCAATCCGTCCGGATCATCGCGGCTGCGGCGGACGCTCGATCCACCATTCGGTGAAATCGCCGCCGGACATCCAGGTGGTGATCGTATCGGTCATGATTCACTTGTACACCCGGGGTGCAGATAACGTGCACCCGAACGACCTCGACCAGAACAGGAGCAGCGGATGCCCGGCCCGATCATTCTCGACATCGCCCTGTGTCTCGTACTCATCGCCTACACGATCTACGGTTTCCGGGCCGGGTTCGCACTCAGCCTCGCGAGCCTCCTCGGACTGATTGTGGGAGCGGTGGCCGCCTTCTTCGCCATTCCACTGGTGACAGGGTGGGTGTCGGCGAGCGAATGGCGGCTTCCCGCGATTATCGGCGCGGTCATCCTGCTGCTCGGCCTCGGCCAGGCCCTCGGAGTCGGCATCGGGCGAGCCATCAAGCGAGGGGTCAACAAGTCTCCGCTGCGACTCCTCGACCGACTCCTCGGCGCTGTCATCACCCTCGTGGTGACCGCGATCGTCATGTCGATGATCGCGTTCGGGCTCGGCTCTCTCGGCGTTCCCTTCGTGTCGCAGGCGATCGGGTCATCTGCCGTCGTGAACACCATCAACCGGATCACACCGGATCCGGTCAAGTCGCTCGAGGCCACGGTGCGTTCGCTGGTCGCCCAGGACGGGCTCCCCCGCCTGCTCGGCGCGATCGGCAACGGAACCCCCGTCGCGGCGCCTGCGGACGGTGCAGCCACCGCTGCCCAGCAGACCGCCGCGCAGTCGGTCGTCAAGATCGTCGGCAACGCCTTCCAGTGCGGCCAGAACCAGTCCGGCAGCGGATTCGTCGTCTCCTCCGGCCGGGTGGTAACCAACGCCCACGTGGTCGCCGGCGTCACCGAACCGGTGGTGCAGACGCAGGACGGCGGCGCATGGTCGGGGCGTGTTGTCTACTTCGACACGGTGAACGATCTCGCGGTGCTCGCCGTCTCCGGGCTGCCGACCACGCCCCTAAACCTTGGCACCGATCTCGCGCCAGGCACGAAGGCCGTGTTCGACGGTTTCCCGCTCGGCGGTCCCTTCCGTTCCGGGCCGGCAGCGGTGCAGAGCACCAGCACGGTGGATGTCGCGGACATCTACGGTGCCAACCCCAGCCCGCGCAATGTCTACTACCTCGCCGCCGACGTGCAGGAGGGCAACTCCGGGGGTCCGCTGCTCGACTCCGGTGGCAAGGTCGCGGGACTCGTGTTCGCCAAGTCCGCGACGTCCCAGCACCTGGGGTTCGCGATGACGACGGGCGTGCTGCGACCGATTGTCAGCCAGGCTGCGAGCCTGTCCGCCGCTGTCTCATCCGGGCACTGCACTCGGGGCTGACACGTGCCGTCAGCCGATGTGCGCGGCGAGAAACTGGAGGGTGCGGCGCCAGGCGTCGGCCGCGACATCCGGCTTGTACGCGTGTGGGCTGGTGTCGTTGAAGAATGCGTGGCCTGCGCCCTCATAGACCTTGCTGCTGAAGTCGACACCCGCCGCCCGCATCGCCGCGGTGACTTCCGGTAGAGACTCCATGAGGCGGGGATCGTCCTGGCCATAGAGGGCAAGGATCGGTGCCGTGATCTTCGCGACGTCCGCGAGCTCCGGCGGCGCTCCGTAGAACGGCACGGCTACCCTGACACGAGTATCAGCCGCCGCCAGCGCGAAGCTGTAGGTGCCTCCGAAGCAGAAGCCGGTGACGGCGATGCGTCCGTTGATACCCGGCTGCGCCTCCAGGTAGTCGACGCTGGAGCGGAGAGCGGAGATAGCCCAGGTTCCGAACTCGGGCACGCGCATCGGGGCGAAAGCGTCACGCAGACGGGTCTGGCCCTCGATGCGCAACTTTTCATCCGGACTGGTCATGATCGCGTTGAGCTCCATGCCGACCTGCGCCTCGATGCCGACGGAGCTCAACAGGTCCGGCGCGAGCACCAGGTATCCCTCGGCCGCGAAACGAGCAGCGACAGACGTGATGTGCTCGACGAGCCCCCAGATCTCGTGGATGACGATGAGCGCGCCGACGGGTTCGCCCTTCGGTCGCGCGAGGTAGGCGGAGAAGTCTGTTGGCCGACCGTTTCCCGCTTCGGTGACGGGCAGGGAGATCGTTTCAGGCATGACTCGATTGTTCCACGCACTCACTGGCGTTAGCGTGAGACCATGACCGCTTCCGTATCGTCCTCCCGCCTTGCCCTCGTGACCGGAGCAACCGCTGGCATCGGCGCGGAATTCGCGAGACAGCTCGCCGGCGACGGCTGGGACCTGGTGCTCGTGGCCAGGGACCTGCAGCGGCTGGAATCGCTTGCGGCCGAGCTCCGGGCCGGCCGCGCGGTGCAGGTCGAGGTGCTTGCGGCGGACCTGGTGAGCCGCGAAGGGCTGGATGCGGTGGAGACCCGGGTGGCGGCATCCGCCCCTCGACGCGTGACCATGCTGGTGAATAACGCCGGTTTCGGCCTGCGCGAGTCTTTCGAGCAGAACAGCGTGGAGGATGAACAGCGACTGCTCGACCTGCTGGTCACCGCGCCGATGCGACTCAGCCACGCGGCGCTCGACCAGATGCTCGCCGCCAGGGCCGGCACGATCGTGAACATCGCAAGCGTCGCCGGATTCACACCCCGCGGCACCTATGGCGCCGCAAAGGCCTGGGTGCTGAGTTTCAGCCGCTGGGCGAACATCTCCTACCGCTCGCGCGGTGTCTCGGTAACAGCCGTCGCACCGGGTTTCGTGCACACCGAATTCCATGACCGCATGGAGGTGAGCAAGGCCGGCGTCCCCGGCTTCCTCTGGCTGGATGCGGCCACCCTCGTGCGGCTCGCCCTTCGGGACGTGAAGCGCGGCAAAGCCATCTCGGTGCCGACTGTGCGTTACAAGGTCATCGTCTGGTTCTCCGGCTGGCTGCCGAAGAGGATCGTGGCGGCGGGAGCCCTGCGCGGTCGCTGAGTCACGCTGGTGCGGCCATCAACGCCAGCACGGCGCGATAGAGCGCGCCACAGGTGATTCCGATGGCCAGGGCGATCCATCCGAGCCGGGTGACCAGGGATCGACGGATGCGGCGGCGCAGTGCTTCGAAAGCGTGGAGTTCCCCTGCGCTGTCCTGCGCGTTCGCGGCAGGCCAGGACGACGCCTCTGCCGCGAGTGTCGAGACGAGTTGTGGCGACAGCAGCCTCGGCAGCTCGCGCAGCCATTTCTCAAAGCCGTGTGCGGTGACGATCTCGATGTGCCGCGCGTGACGGCGGACGGTCAGCTCACGCGGGGCCGCCACCACCATGCAGGAGGTGACCGGGGCACGAAGGTCGAATCGCTCGGCGACTTCCCGGTTCTGCTGTTCCGCGATCGGGAGATAGGGGTACCGGATGTCGTCGGCCATGAACATCAGTTCACCGACCCACACCGTCTGGGCCGCGTGGCTCTTGGTCGAGATGACGAACACCCCTGGCGGCCCGATCGCCAGGTGCTCGAGAGCCGGGGTATTCGGTTCCATCGACACCGAGTGCAGCACGGTCCAGTCGTCACCGAGGGACGTGAGCGAATGCGCGACCGCCAACTCTGCACGGGCGCCGCGGTAGGAGCGGAGTGCTCCCTGTGCGAGTGGATCAAGCCCGAACAGTCTGGCGAAAAGCGAAAGCCGTGGCGCCTCAGCCTGCTGTGCAAGACAGTCGTCCATGGCTGTGAACCGGCGCTGCTGGGCACGAATCGCAGGCTCGACATCGGCAGGGTCTTCCATGATGTGAGCCGTCCTTCGCCGTTGTGCCTGCCTCACCACCGTATCGACGGAGTGCCGCGTTCGACATCCCCAGAACGGGGTGACGGCGGAATTGACTCTTGCGTTCTCCGTCGACCAGGAGCAGTCTGGGTGAAGAACAACTCACCGCCCGGAAGAGCCGCACCAAGTGCCGCACCGGGCGATGAGTCTGTGTGGGGTCGTTTTCTCCAGTCTTCCCGTCGTGCAGAAATCGCTGCCGTGGCCTCAGGCGAGCCACTCCGGGGTGCTGCTCCCCCACGAAACCGGACCGCTCGGCCACCCGCGCGGTCCTCCGACATAGCCGGGAGCGGGCCGAGCGATCGTAATGCCGTCGCGCACCTCCGTCGTCGGCTGCCACTCTGGATGCGAGACCTTCGGACCCCGTGGTGCGTCGAGGAGAGCCTGGGCGACCCTGGCCAGCGACGTCTCCACCAGCGCACCGCCGCGATCGTCACGCAGGGCGACCACGATGCCGGTGGCGAGCAGATATCCGGCCGAATGGTCGAGGGCCTGCGCCGGTAGCGCACCCGGTTTCTCGCCATCCGCGCTCTCGATCATCGCGATGCCGCTGGCTGCCTGCACGATGCTGTCGAAGCCGCGGCGGTCGGCGAACGGGCCGTCGGGTCCCCACGCGCTCAATCGCGCGACGGTGATTCCCGGCCGACGCTCCGCAAGGGCGGACGGTGAGAGTCCGTACTTGTCGAGCGAGCCTGCGCGGTATCCGGTGACCACGACATCCGCCATCTCGAGAAGAGCGTCGAAGGTTGCGCGGTCTGTCGGACGGCCGAGGTCGAGCAGCGTGGAGCGCTTGCCCGCGCCGGTGTCGAGGTGCTGCCAGCCGCTCTCCGGGTTGAGCGGAGAGTCCACGCGCAGCACGTCAGCACCCCAGAGCGCCAGCGTGCGGGTGGCGACCGGGCCGGCGATCACGCGGGTGAGATCAAGCACCCGCACGCCCGCCAGCGGCGCGGCGAGAGCGGGCGGCACACCCCATCCGTTTCGTCTCGTATCGAGTTGCTTGATTCCGAGCAGCGGATGCCCGGCCACGGCGACGGCCTGCGGATGCGCTCGCCACTCCTGCTCGGTGCGCACCCGCGCGAGCACTCCCCCGCGGGCCGCGACGGCATCCTCGAGGTCGTCAGACTGCCACTGCCCGATAGCGGAACGCAGGTCGTCGGCACTCGCGCTGTGCCACAGGCCGAGCGTGTCGAGCAGTCGTTCGCGATGGTGCGAATAGTTGGCGTGGGTGCGCACCCAGCCGTCCGCTGCACGCCAAAACCCGGAGAGTTCAGCCCAGGCTTGCGGCTGTTCGCCGTCGATGCGGAAGTGCCGCTCGGAGGTCACAGCGGTGGCCGTGCGTACCGGATCGTCGTCGATGGCGGGACTGTCGATTCCGAGCCGTCGACCGACAAGCGAGGCCGCCGAGAGCGAGGCGAGCGCCACCGCGTCGCTGACAAGCGCGCCGACCGGCAGCGCGGCTGTGAGTGGAACGTCCATCATTCCTCCAGGTATCCGAGCAGGGCGGTCGCGACCGTCGTGTGAACCGAGTCGTCGTTGCTCGGGTGAAATCCGCCGGCGAGCACATCACGGTACAGGCGGCCAAGCTCGCTCGACGACGAGAAGGCCGCTCCGCCTGCGACAGCGATGGCCTGGTCCACGACATAGCGTGCCGTGCGCGTGGCGTGCGACTTGAGCCCGACGAGCGCGCGAAACCACTGGGTTCCGCGATCGACGAGATCGTCCACATCGGCGGCGAGCGCATCCAGTTGCGGCAGCAGCGCGTCCTGCGCGAGGGCGGCATCCGCGATCTTCCAGCGCGTGTTGGGGTCCTGATCCTTCGTGGTGCCGGTGCGCGCCGATGTCCTGCCACGGGCCGAGGCCACGGCGAGTTCGAGAGCACGCTCTCCGATCCCGGTATAGACGGCGGAGACCAGAATCTCGAAGTTGGCGAAGATGGCGAAGATCAGCGGATCGGCATTCGGTCCGGGGTCGAGGCGACGGAACACCCGATCGGATGCCGCAACCACCCCGTCGAGCCGCGTGCTGTTGCTCTGGCTCGCCCGCATGCCGATGGTGTCCCAGTCTGCGAGGGTGGTCACGCCCGGCGTATCGCGGTTGACGAAGGCGTGGACGAGTTTGGGCGCATCCGGGGACTGGGTGTCAAGGCCGAACAGGCCGAGGCGCGTCCAGGCGGGCGAGAGGCTGGTGAAGATCTTGGTGCCGGTGAATGCGTAGCTGCCGTCTGGCTGGGGACGGGCATCCGTGTTGCTGCCGAACAGCACGAGATCGTTGCCCGCCTCGCTGATCGCGAAGGCGAACACCTCCCCCGCTGCTGCCTCGCGCAGCACGAATTCGAGGGAGTCATCCCCGCGATCGCGGAGGGTTTTGGCGATTCCGGTCCAGACCAGGTGCATGTTGACGGCGAGCGCGGTAGCGGGAGCGGCGCTGGCGAGACGCACCTGCTCGTGGGCGAGTTCGAGCAGCGAAAGACCCAACCCGCCGAGTTCGGTCGGCACGAGGGCTCGCAGATAGCCGACAGCTGTCAGTTCGGCCAGGTCTTCGGCGAAGAAGGCGTTGTCGCGGTCATAGCCGGCCGCGCGATCATGGATGCGGGCCAGCAGGTCGTCGTCGAGAATACTCACCACTCAAGCATGTCACCGCGAGTGCGGAAGAATGGGAACAGTGAGCATAGAGCCTGAGGAGATCGAAGCCAGGCGTTCGCACTTCATCGACCTGTCGCCGCTGCGCGAATCCCCTGCCTTCGCCAGGCTCTGGGCGGGCGGTGCGATCTCCGGCATCGGTGGTCAAATGACCATCGTCGCCGTTGGACTGCACATCTACGAGATCACCCATTCGACCTTGGCCGTGTCGCTCGTCGGTGCTTTCGCCCTCGTGCCGATGGTGATCTTCGGGCTGTACGGCGGGATGCTGGCTGACGCCTTCGACCGTAGGATCGTATTGTTCGTCGCGGCGGTCGTGGCCTGGGCGTCCACCATCACACTGGCGACCATCGCCTGGCTGGGCGTCGAGACCGTCTGGCCGTTCTACCTACTGACGACGACGACCGCCGTGGCCGCGACAGTGATCGGCGCCGTGCGGTCGGCGGTGCCGCCACGGCTGCTTCCACGCAGACTGCTGCCCGCGGCATCCGCTCTCGGTGGCATCAGCGTCGGCATCATGATCACCGTCGGGCCTGCCCTCGCCGGGGTGCTCGTGGCCAGCGTCGGGTTCGCCTGGACCTACACGATCGACGTGATCCTGTTCCTCAGCGCATTTCTCGGCATCCTCTCGCTGCCGAAGCTCTCGCCGGAGGGCGAGGTGCAGCGACCGGGGCTCGAGTCGCTGAGCTACGGGCTGGCCTTCCTTAAACGCGCGCCGAACATTCGGATGACGTTCATCGCCGACATCGTCGCGATGACCTTCGGGCAACCCAGAGTGCTGTTTCCCGCCGTCGGTGCGCTGGTGCTCGGCGGCGGCGCGGTCACCGTCGGAATCCTGACCGCTGCGGGCGCAGTCGGCGCGCTGCTCTGTAGCCTGTTCTCCGGACGACTCGGCGGGGTGCGCTGGCACGGCAGGGCCATCACCGGCTCGATCATCGTGTACGGAGCCTTTGTCGCCGGTTTCGGAGTGGTGCTCGTCGTGGTGAGTTTCGGGCATTTCGGACGCGTGACGCTCTCGCTCGACCACGCCAATTTCATCGGGATCGCAGTCTCAGCCGGGTTGCTCGCGGGTGCCGGCGCCGCTGACAACGTCAGCAGCATCTTCCGCCAGACGATGCTGCAGACCGCCGTACCCGACAACATGCGCGGCAGGCTTCAGGGCATCTTCACGGTGGTGGTGACCGGCGGACCACGTATCGGTGATATCTATGTCGGCATCATCGCCTCGATCGGAGCGCTGTGGCTGCCACCGCTGTTGGGCGGCATCCTGATCGTCGCCCTGCTGATCGTGCTCACCAGGATCCAGCGCGGATTCCTGCGCTACGACGCCCTCGATCCGAAGCCGTAACGGGGCCCTCCTGGCCGAGATAACCCCGCGATTGTTCCTCTTCGGTAGGCCTGTTCCTGCTCGAGGAGGAACGAACCTACCGACGAGGAACAATCGCCGAGTTTGGAGCAGGTCACAGGCTGCCGGATAGGGTGTCACCGTGACCACGAACACCTCCCGCAGCATCGACTACAGCGCCATTCCCGCGCAGCCGAAGGCTCAGGAACTCAAGGATTTTCAGGCTCGCTTCGCGGGGATCCGGCGCCGACTGGGCGCGCAACACGCTGAGCGCCGGCACCGTGGTGCAGCTCGTGGTTCTGGGCATTCTCGCCGTCATCTTCCTGATCGTCGCACCGGTCTCCCTCGTCGGTTTCGGCACGGCCTTCGACGGATTCTCCTCAGCGAATTTCTTCTTCGTGGTGTTCCTTCTCGTGGAACTCGCGGTTGTCTGCTTCCTCGTGATGATCGGCGTGCGAACCGTCCGCGCTGAGATACCGAGTGCGCGCACCTGGACACGCTGGCTGAGACTCAGCCGCTTCGCCTCGGCCAACCAGTTGCAGTTCTCACCTCTCGATCCGAACCCCGGCTACCCGGGCCAGATCTTCGACGACGGGGACCATCGATTCGCCTACGACCACCTGTCGCGTCGCGGCGGCCGCTTCTTCGACATGGGCAACTACCGTTACATCACGGGATCAGGGCGAAGCCGCACCAATCACGGTTGGGGCTACCTGGCGATCAAGCTCGACCGTCGGCTGCCCAATATGGTGCTGGATGCCAGGAGCAACAACAACCTCCTCGGTGGCACGAACCTGCCCGATGCGCTCAAACGCGACCAGAGCCTGTCGCTCGAAGGCGACTTCGACAAAGATTTCACGCTGTACTGCCCACGCGAATACAAGACGGACGCCCTCTGTGTCTTCACGCCCGACCTGATGGCGTTGTTGATCGACCAGACGCAGCAGTTCGACGTCGAGATCGTCGACGACTGGATGTTCGTCTACTCCTCGAAGCCGCTCAACATGGGCGACGTGCCGACCCTCAACCACCTGTTCCGTATCATCGACACGGTCGGCGCGGTCGACACGGTCGGCGCGAAGACGCTCAGCCAGACCGAACGCTACGCCGACGAGCGTATGAGCGACCGCGCCGTCAACATGGTCGCGCCGCAGGGCCGACGACTCAAAAAGACCTTCCCCATGATCACCGTCATATTCCTCGTGGCCTACGGCGCGTTCTGGATCTGGAACGCGTTCCACTAGCCATCGCGGGTCAGAGACCCGCGGGCAGTTCGCCGTCCGCCACCAGGTACAGGCGCTGCGTCGCCCGGGTCATCGCCACGTAGAGCGCTCCGGCTCCCCGCTCGGAAGCCGCCACGATCGCTGCCGGATCGACTACGATCACCGCATCGAACTCGAGGCCCTTCGCGTCCTGCGGCGTGATGATCGCGACGTCGCGGCTGAGTCCCTGGGCGCCGACGCCGACGGCAGTACCGAACTCCCCCGCGAGTGCCTCAGCCAGTGCGGGCAGCTGGGGCTCGAGCACGATGACGGCGAGAGTGCCGCCGGTGTCGAGCGCGCGGTTGCGACGTACGGCCTCCGCGGCGTCCGTCACCACCTCGATCGGCCATTCGCTCGCCCGCACCGCCCGTGACGGGGTGACGGGGAGGCCGTGGGCCACGGCCATCTTCTCCGCCGCGTCGGCGATCTGGCTCGGTGTGCGGTAGTTGACAGTGAGCTCCTCGAGGCGCCAGCGATCGCCCTCTGGCGACCCATCGAGCAGCGGCTTCAGCGCATCCTTCCAACTGGAGGATGCCGCGGCCGACGCCGCCTGCGCGATGTCGCCCACGATCGTGAACGACCGCAGCGGTCCACGACGTAACAGCAGCTTCCACTGCATCGGCGAGAGCTCCTGTGCCTCGTCGACGACCACGTGACCGTAGGTCCAGGTGCGGTCGCCAGCAGCTTTCTCGGCAGTCGTCGCCCGGTCGCCGAGCTCGGCGAAGTTGTCGGCAAGGGCCTTCGCATTGACCATCCCCGCGACATCCATGTTCTCGATGGCACGCTCCGCGTTCTCGATGTCGCGTTTACGCTGCTGCTTGGCCTCGCGCTTCTGGGCCGCGTCGGCGACGCTGTACTCACCGAGATGCTCGGCCGCCTCGTCAAGCAGCGGGACGTCGGCAATGGTGAACTCCGCATCGCGGTCGCGGCGCAGCAGTGCTCGCTGTTCCGGTGTCCAACTGGGGGTCAGCTCGGCGAGCCACTGCGGGCGGGCATAGAGGTCCTGCAGCAGCCTCTGCGGGGTGAGCGGCAGCCACGCGGTGTTGAGGGCAACGCGCACGTCCTCCGCTGAGCGGAGGTCTTCGCGCAACATCGGCAGGTCGGAGTCGTCCATCGAGTTGCCCGCGTCGGTGAGCTGCGCAAGCCATTGCCGGCTCAGGGCGGCGAGGGCGTTCTTGACGAAGGTCGCCCTGGCCTCGTTGTACGGCTTGTTCGACTCGCGCGCACGGTTGATCGCGTTGGCCACCAGCTGCGGATCCAGCGTGAGCCGGTCGCCGTTCACCTCGAGATCCTGCGGCGCGGCGGGCACTCGCTGGCGGGAACGCACGGCGCGAGCGATGAGACCGGCCATGAACGGCCGGCCCTTGAGCGCGGCCACGGCCGGGGCATCCTCCCTGCTCGCCTCGACACCCGGATAGAGCTGGCCGACACTCGCGAGCACCACACCGGTCTCGCCGAGCGATGGCAACACTGCCTCGATGTACTGCAGGAACGACCGCGACGGCCCGACGATCAGCACGCCGGAGTTCCGAAGTCGCTCACGATGGGAGTACAACAGGTAGGCCGCGCGGTGTAGCGCGACCGCGGTCTTGCCGGTTCCGGGGCCGCCCTGCACCACCAGAACACCCTTGAGATCGGAGCGGATGATGCGGTCCTGTTCGCCCTGGATCGTGGCGACGATGTCCGCCATCCGCCCGGTGCGCTGTGCGGTCAGAGCCGCGAGCAGCGCGCCCTCACCCTGCAGTTCGGCCGAATCGCTCTCCAGCAGCGCGGCGTCGAAGATCTCATCCTCGATGCGGATGATGCTGCGCCCCTTCGACAGCAGGTGGCGGCGTGCCCGTGCCCCGAGTGGGGTCGCGGCGGTGGCCTGGTAGAAGGCGCTGGCCTGTGGAACACGCCAGTCGAGCAGGATCGGCTGCAGGTCGTCGTCGCGCAGGCCGATGCGGCCGATGTAGCGCAGCACCTGGCCGTCGTCATCGGGGTTGTCTTTATCAGGTACGAGTTCGAGGCGACCGAAGGCGAGACGCTCGTCCACTTCGCGCAGCTGCACGATGCGGTCCTCGTAGATGCGCGCGAAGGTGTCGCGCTCTGAACGGCCCTGGTGGTTGCCGCCGACGTCGAGGAGACGGATCGCATCGAGCTGCTGCTCGGCTTCGAGTTTGAGCGCATCGAGCCTCGCGTAGAGGGTCGCAACGTAGTCCTGCTCGCGCTTCAGCTCGTGATCAACCACTCAAATACCCCTTAAATCCGGCATTCGAGTTTAGTCGCGTCGGCCGCACACGATTGACCTTCCGCTCACAGCTGACAGTGCTGCGCGCGCGAGTTCCCGCCATCATCGTCGCTGTAACCCAACCGCCACCACGTTTCTCCGGAGGATTCCGCCAGACGGGACCGAAAACGCATGGATGCGGGTTACAAACGGAATTCCTCCGGAGAAACGTGCGAGAAAGTCGCCGTCACGCCGGATGCCAGGAGAAAGCAGCGTTCAGGTGGCGGGGGGCGCCGACACGATGACGTAGCCGGGCGGTGGCGGCACGGGCGGAAGCCCGGCGAGCGACAGGCGATCCTTCCCGAGGGCGTCGAGCAGTTCGGCCTCATCGCGCTGGCCACCAATGCGGTCCTTACCGTTGATCAGCCGTTCGCGGGTGAAGGCCAGGTGCGTGGCATCCCGCACGAATTTCAGGTACGGCTTCTTTAACCGGTTGCGCGCAGCCCACGCCACTGCCTGCCGACGGCCGGTGCCGGTAGAGAGCTGGTTCACCTCGCTCGGGGTGAACCAGCCGACGGCCGCATATTCGGAGAGCCTCGCGTGGGTGAGCAGCTGCTCCCGCCGCCGGAGGCGTACGACACCGACGATCCCGAGAATGAAGAGCGGCACCTGCACGACGAAGTAGTACTCGAACCAGTTGTCAGCCCAGAATCCCGCGCTGTTCCACAAAGCGTGCAGCAGAACGGCCGGGATCAGGCCGAGCATGAAGAACCCGATGCCGCCCAGCCCGTTGGTCCGCTTCGCGGCGACCCCCAGCAGCACACCAGTGCACGCCGTGAACATCACGTGCGCGAACGGCGAGAGCACGGCGCGCAACAGAAAAACCGAGGCGACCCCGACACCCCCGTTGGAGTGCAGGAGCGCGAGACCGAAATACTGCAGGTTCTCGGTGAAGGCGAAGCCGATCGCGACGGTGGCGCCGTAGACCAGGCCGTCGACAGGTCCGTCGAAGGTTCTCCGCATCACCCAGAACAGCAGCAGAATGCCGAAGCCCTTGGCCGTCTCCTCCACGATCGGCGCCTGCACAACGGTCTCGAAAAGCTCGGTGCCTACAGAACTCTGGATATTGGCTGCCGCACGATAGTCCTGCGTGATGCTCGAGAAGATGAGGGCGATCAGGATGGATGCCGCCGCTCCCCAAAGGAAGGCGAACACCAATGCACCACGTGGCTCCGGTTCCCAGCGATCGATCCAGCGGATACCGAAGAGCACGATCACCAGTGGAATCGCGGCGAGCACGAGGGCGATCAGTAGAGCACGCGGACCGAGTACCAGAAACAGGTATTCCGCGACCACTACCAGCACGAGCGACAGTACGACGAACCCGATGATGGCGAGCACGATGGTGCGCTTGTTGCGCCGCACAGGGCGCACGACGGGAACCTGTGCCGGATGTTCGACGACCGGCTGGCCGCTGGGAGCAACTCCCGAGAACGCGTGGCTCACGCGTCGTCCCCGCTGTCGCGACGATAGTCGGACAGCCCATCGTCGAGCGGCACGCGGCCCACGGTGTTGAGCAGATTCATCGCCACCGTGAGGCCGGCGAAGGCGAGCAAAATAAGGCGTCGCTCGGCGCTGAACGCCGCTTCGAGACGGTCGTAGAAATCCTGCGGGATGTCGTGAGGGCTGCGCACGATCAACCGGCCCCAGTCGATGAGCAGCTGCTCCGTCTCCGTGACCTGCGGCTGGTCGGGGTCATCGCCGGCCTCGACGAGAGTCTTGCGGAAGTGGAGTGCGGAGCCGGGACATCCGTTCTCGTCGGAGATCGCGTAGGCGAAATGCGAGAGAGCCCGCTCACCGATCCATGGGGCGATCTCGTCCCAGAGCGAATACCACTGTGCATAGGCCCCGAAACTGGGCACGTTTTCGAGCAGTGCGGCCTGCAGGTTGGTGAGCTGGTCGTTGTGGCTGGCAGCGAAGATGTCTCCGGCCGCACGCGCTTCCGGCTTCAGGCTGTCGTGTGGCGTGATCGGCAGGAACGTCATGCGCTCAGCCTAGGAGTTGAGGCATCCCGACGCATCACTGTGTCAGCCGGCGACGGGCTGGTACTGCTCACCGCGGTGGCCGCGCGCGGGCCGAATGTCGCCACCTCCTGAACGCTCGAGTTGGCAGTTATGGCGACCTCACGCGTGGATTATGTCGCCGCAACTACCAATTCGGTGTGCTGTGGGAAGCCCTAGAAGACCTTGCCGGGGTTCAGGATGCCTTTCGGATCGAAGACCTGCTTGATCTGCAGCTGCAGGTCGAACTGGTCGTCGCCGAGTTCGTCACGCAACCAGCGCTTCTTGAGCAGGCCGACGCCGTGCTCGCCAGTCAGGGTGCCGCCCAGGCGAAGGGAGGCGGCGAAAAGCTCGCCGGCCGCGTCCCAGATCGTGTCGGGAACGGCCCCGTCAGCGGCGGGCGTGAACACGAAGTTCGGATGCAGGTTACCGTCGCCCGCGTGGGCCACCGTCGGAATCGTGATGCCGTAACGGTCGGCGATCCGGGTGATCTCCGCGAAGATCTCTGGAAGCGCACTCCGTGGAACAGCCACATCCTCGATCAGCACCGTGCCTTGCGCTTCGAGTGCCGGATGGAAGGCCCGCCGCACCTCGAACAGGCGCTCACCCTCCGCGGCATCCGTGGTGAGATCGGCGTCTCCGCCGAGTGAGCGGATGATCTCAAGGGCAGCCGCGGCGTCCTCGGCACTTCCCGCGCCGTCGGTCTGCACGAGCAGGCAGGTGTTGCCACGTTCCGCGAGCCTCACACCGAGGAACGCGTCGGTGGCGAGCAACGCCGCCTCGTCCATGAGCTCGAGCGCCGCGGGTCGGAGACCGGCCGCGCTGATCGCAGCCGACGCGGATGCCGCAGCCACGACATCCGGAAAGAACGCGGCGATCGTCGCCACCGGGCCGACCGGCAGCGCCCGCAGTTTCACTGTCGCCTCGACGATGACGCCGAGTGTGCCCTCTGAACCGATCATCAGCGCGGTCAGGTCCAGGCCGGTCACACCTTTGACGCTGCGGTGACCTAGGGAGAGCAGGCGACCGTCGGCGAGTACGACCTTGAGGCCGAGTACCGACTCACGGGTGACCCCGTACTTGGCGCAGAGCAGGCCGCCGGCGTTGGTCGCGATGTTGCCACCGACAGTCGAGATCGCTTTGCTGGCCGGGTCGGGCACGAACCAGAGGCCTTGTTCGGCGAGTACGGCGTTGAGATCCGAGTTGATAATGCCCGGCTCGATGACGGCGACCTCATCGGCGACGGAGATCTCGAGGATCCTGTTCATCGCGAGCGTCGACAGCACGATTTCGCCGGCCGCGGCGGCCGCTCCGCCGGCGAGTCCCGTTCCCGCCCCGCGCGGCACGACCGGAACGCCGTGCTCGTTTGCGATGCGCATGGTGGCCTGCACATCGGCGACGGTACGGGCATTCACGACGGCGAGGGGCAGGCTGAACGAGTCGTGGCCGGACTTGTCCCTGGTCAGCTCGCCGAGCTCCTCCGGCCGGGTCGACATGGCATCGCCCAGTTCGGCTTTGAGTGCGGCGAGGACGGCGTCCGTCATGCTTCTGTCCTGTCTGTGAGTACAGCGTCGATCGCCGCGCGCTGGGGAACGGAGGGAACAGCGCCGACCGCCTGCACCGACAGTGCGGCGGCCGCCGTGGCGAACCGTGCGGCATCCGCGAAGTCCATACCTTCGGCGATCGCCGCGGCGAAGGCGCCACAGAAAGTGTCACCGGCGCCGGTCGTATCGACCGTCGTGACCTTCGGTGCCGCGATCCTGGCGACCTCCACCCCGTCGTCGAACAACACCGATCCCGCCGATCCGAGTGTGACGACGAGCCTGCTCACCAGGGAGGCAAGCCTTGCGGATGCCACCTCGAGGTCAGCGGATTCTCCGACGAGACACGCCTCGTGTTCATTGACTACGAGGTAGTCGAGACTGTCGAGCAGCTCGCGCGGCACTGGCTGCGCGGGTGCCGCGTTCAGGATGACGATGCCGCCTGCGGTGTGGGTTACAGATGCCGCGGAACGCACCGCTGCGAGGGGAAGTTCGAGTTGCATGAGCAGCACAGCGGTCAACGCGAGAGCCTCGCGATCGCCCTCCCCGAGGTCGGTCACCGTCGCGTTGGCACCCGAAGCCACGATGATCGTGTTCTCCCCCGAGCCGTCGACGACAATGAATGCCTGGCCGGTGGGATCGGAGACCCGGCGCACCAGCGTGCTGTCGATCCCCGCATCGTCCATGGTCGCGGCCAGCGCTGCGCCGTTCTCGTCGCGCCCCAGCGCCCCGATGAACCGGGTCGGCGCCGAGGCACGCGCTGCGGCGACGGCTTGGTTGAGGCCTTTGCCACCGGGAAACCGTTGCGCGGAGTCGGCGAGAAGCGTTTCTCCCGGTCGCGGAATGCGATCCACCGCGAAGACGATGTCCATGTTGGCGCTGCCGACAATCGTCACGCCGACCGGTGCGTCGTTGCTCATCAAGCCGCTCATCAAGCCAGATTAGCCGGTGCAGGTAGTGTCTGATTTCCGCTAGTCAATGTCAGTCGGTCGTGTGAGTCTTGTCCTGTGACCGCCATTCCCCCCGCTGCCCTTCGCCCGACCGATCCCCTCTTCGCCGAACGCTATCGGGCGATGTCGTCGCGAGACTCGCGTTTCGACGGACAGTTCATCACCGGCGTGCATACCACCGGCATCTACTGTCGTCCGAGCTGCCCAGCGATGACGCCGAAGCCGTCCAACGTCACCTTCTACCGCACCGCCGCGGCCGCCCACGAGGCAGGGCTGCGCGCCTGCAAGCGCTGCCAGCCGGATGCCGTTCCGGGTTCTCCGGAGTGGAACATCCATGACGACATCGCCTCACGCGCCATGCGACTCATCGCGGATGGCACCGTCGAGCGCGACGGCGTACCGGGCCTCGCCGCGCGCCTGGGCTACACCCCACGCCACCTCGGACGCGTGCTGGTGAAGGAACTCGGCGCCGGCCCGCTCGCCCTCTCCCGCGCCCATCGAGCCCAGACCGCGCGCACCCTGCTGATGAGCACCGAACTGTCGGTCGCCGACGTCGCTTTCGCGGCCGGCTTCTCGAGCATCCGCCAGTTCAACGACACCGTGCAGGCCGTCTACGAGACCACCCCGACCGCCCTGCGGGAGCGTGGTCGCCGCATCCTCGCCAGACCGCGACCCGGCGCGACGGATTCGACCTCGATCTCACTGCGGCTGCCGGCTCGCCCGCCTTTCGACGGGCCCGGTCTGATGAGGTTCTTTGCCGACCACGCGGTCCTCGGTGTCGAATCGGGAGATGAGACCAGTTTTCGACGTTCCATGAGACTGCCGCATGGCGTCGCAGCGATCGAACTTCAACTCGACGGCCCGACAACAGTGCTCTGCAGCGCGAAACTGGAGAGCATCGCGGATCTCTCCACGATGGTGTCCAGGGTTCGGCGCCTGCTCGACCTGGACGCGGACTCCGAGGCGATCGACAGCGCCCTCGCCGCAGACCCGGTGCTCGCGGCATCCGTATTCGCGCATCCTGGCATTCGGCTGCCAGGCAGTCTGGACGCGGATGAGGCACTCTTCCGCACCATGATCGGCCAGCAGATCTCGGTCGCCTCTGCACGAACAGTACTGGGAAGGATCGCCACCGAACTCTCCGAGACGCCAGGGCTCTTCCCCACCGCGGCGCAGATCGCCGAACACGGCCATGAGGTGCTGAGGGGCCCGGCGACCAGGGTTGCGGCGATCATCGGGGTGGCTCGAGCCCTGGCCGAAGGCGAACTCGTGCTCGACGTTGGCATGCCCGCAGCGGAATTCGAACGTCGCCTGGTCGCTATGCCGGGCATCGGCCCGTGGACGGCGGGATACCTGGCGATGCGCGTGCTCGGCAACCCCGATGTGCTGCTCACCAGCGACCTGGTGATGCTGGCAAGCGGCGTCGGCCTCGGGCTACCCGCGACAGCACGCGGCCTGGCCGACTACGGCACACGTTGGGCTCCGTGGCGCAGCTACGCGGGGATGCACCTCTGGCGCTCGCGGCCGGTGACAAGCGCGACGCGGCCCGCCGCCGACTGAGCGGAGCCGCACGCCACCTGTGACGTGCCGCCCCGCCGTTCCCCCTCAGCGGCCGCCGCTCAGGCAATCGAGGACTTTCGGAGACTCGCCTGGGGCAGCAGACAGCCCCGATGAGCACCGCCCCGGAGATAGTGCACAGGAGGTGGCGCTAGGACGCCGTGTGCGGTCCGGACGGGGCGGGTCACCGGGGCTGAGTCTGGCGGGCTCAGAGCAGTCGCATTGCCATGAGCGCAGTCTCGTTCTCATGAGCCTGGCGTTGCTGCTGCATGCGCAATAGGCGAGCCGATTCCTCGTACGTCAACGCGGAACGCTCTGCGCGCCTGCGGGCCCACTTGAGCATCACGATGCTGAGACGCATGACGACCCGATTGAGACCGTGGGGACGTGCACGACGTGAGCGTGGGGCGTGGATACCGCCGTCATAGGCGACGGCTGCAGTCATCAGATTTCCCTCTCTCTTGAAGACAAATTTACGGGCGACCACCGACATTTCGGCGGCCGGGTGAAGGCTGGACGGTTAACTCTCGACGGGATCATGTGCTGGCTCCAGCGGGACTTCGACACCGTCGACGACCGGGAAGGCATTGAACTGCACCTGCACCGGACGGGAGCCGGGAACCTGCTGACCCCGATACCTCTGCACGAAGTCGCGAAGAAGCGCGTCCCAGGCCTGGCTGAGTTCGCGCAACTGCTCGATGGTGAGCGGAGCGCTGGCCGTGCTGACCATGCTCGCCTCCTGCCACTCACGCGAAAGCTCTTCAGGCCCGCGATCGGTGAACTCGCGCAGCAGCCGATCGCGATTCGCCTGCCACTGCGTGAGAACGATGTCCGAAGCGACACGACCCACGGCAGTGTCCTGCATCTCCACAGAAGAGAAGGTGATGCTACCGGGGGTTCGCTCCCACCAACGCTCCCTGCCCGTTCCGCGGCCTTCGATCTCGTTGACGAAGCCGTGTTTCTCGAGCTGACGAAGGTGGTAGCTGGTGGCTCCGCTGGACTCCCCGAGCCGCTCGCCGAGTCCGCTGGCGGTAAAAGGGCCGTAGGTCGACAGCGCATCCAGGATCTGGATCCGGAGCGGATGCGCCAGACCCTTGAGCGTCTCGAGATCGACGTGGAGATCAGGCGCTGTGCTTTCTTCCATAATGCAAAACTAGCATTGCCATATATTCTTTGCAAGGATCTCTTTGCAACAGTTTTTTTGCACGACCTATTGCGCAGCATGCGTTGTGCACGCTGGTCGATCAGGATTCCAAGGCTCCACCTAGGCTTGGACCATGGTTGAACAGAATCCTTTCTTCACTCCCAGCTCTCTCCCCTATGGTCTCCCACCCTTCGCGGACATCCGAGACGATCACTACCGTCCAGCCTTCGAGAAGGGCTTCGAGGAGCAGCTTCGCGAAGTCTCGAACATCACCCGCCGCCGCGACATGCCGACCTTCGAGAACACGATGATCCCCCTCGAGCAGTCGGGGCAGACGCTCGAGCGGGTTGCGACGGTTTTCTTCAACAAGAGTTCCTCCGACAGTTCGGACTTCACCAACGCCCTCGAGGAGGAGATCGCTCCCCTATTGGCCGCCCACTCCGACGCGATCACACTCAACTCCCCGCTCTACTGGCGCATCACAACACTGCGCGACCAGCTGCCACAGCTCGGTCTCGACGACGAGTCGACCTATCTTGTCGAGCGCTACTACGCCGAGTTCACCCTCGCCGGTGCCGGCCTCGACGACGACGCCAAGGAGACGCTGCGGGACTACAACCAGAAACTTTCGACCCTGACCACACGTTTCGAGAAGAACCTGCTCGCCGACACCAACGAGCTGGCGATCGTCATCGACGACGTGGCCGAGCTCGACGGACTGGGTGCTGGCGAGATCTCCGCAGCTTCCGAGGCCGCGAAGGAGCGCGGCCTCGAGGGCAAATACCTGGTGACGCTCGTACTACCGACGGGGCATCCCTACCTCGACTCGCTCACCAACCGCGAGGTGCGCGAACGCATCATGACCGCCTCCCGCTCACGAGGAGGCCGTGGCGGCGACAACGACAACCGCGAACTCGTGCTCGAGATCACCCGCCTGCGCGCCGAACGTGCACGGCTGCTGGGGTTCGCGAACCACGCCGCCTACGTCACGGCCGATGAGACGGCGAAGACCCCGGAGGCAGTCGCCTCGATGCTCGGCAAACTCGCGCCCGTCGCCGCGCGCAACGCTCGCGCGGAGCAGGCCGACCTGCAGCAGCAGATCGGTGACTCTTTCGACCTGGATGCCGCGGACTGGGCCTTCTACACCGAGAAGGTACGCCAGGCCAAATACGAGGTCGACACCGCTGAGATGCGACCCTACTTCGAGTCGGAACGCGTGATGCGCGACGGCGTGTTCTTCGCCGCCAATCAGGTGTACGGCGTGACCTTCACCGAGCGCCCGGAGCTCGTCGCGTACCACCCCGACGCCCGGATCTTCGAGGTCGCGAACGAGGATGGCTCACCCGTCGGCCTCTATATTCTCGACCTGTACACGCGCGACTCCAAGCGCGGCGGCGCCTGGATGAACCCGCTCATCTCGCAGAACAGCCTGCTCGACCAGCCCGTCGTCGTGGTGAACAACCTCAATGTGTCGAAGCCCGCGGCCGGTGAACCGACACTGCTCAGCTACGACGAGGTCAACACCTTCTTCCACGAGTTCGGTCACGCTCTGCACGGCCTGTTCGCTCACGTCACCTATCCCAAGTTCGCCGGCACGAACGTGTTCCGCGACTTCGTCGAGTTCCCCAGCCAGGTGAACGAGATGTGGATGCTATGGCCCGAGATCCTGGCCAACTACGCGGTGCACTTCGAAACCGGTGCCGCGATGCCGCAGGAATTCGTGGACAAAATCCAGGCGTCATCCGCTTTCAATGAAGGATTCAAGACCAGCGAATATCTCGCCGCTGCCCTGCTCGACCAGGCCTGGCACCGGATCAGCGCCGACGACACGGTGGCGGATGTCGCGGAGTTCGAGGCGGAGGCGCTGGCCGCCGTCGGACTCGACAACCCGGCCGTGCCGACGCGATACTCCAGCGCCTACTTCGCCCACACCTTCTCCGGTGGATACGACGCCGGGTATTACTCCTACATCTGGAGCGAGGTGCTCGACGCCGACACTGTCGAATGGTTCACCGAGAATGGCGGCCTGACCCGCGAAAACGGTGACCGGTTCCGTTCGCTGCTGCTCGGCGTCGGCGGATCGAAAGACCCGCTCGAGGCCTACCGGGACTTCCGCGGGCGCGACGCCGTGATCGAGCCGCTGTTGGAGCGCCGCGGCCTCAAGGACTGACCGCTCGGCCCGTCGCCCGAGCGGCGACGCGTCCACCCGAGCCAGAGCATCACGACGGCCCCGATGAGCAGGCCCCAGAAGGCCGATCCGATACCGACGACGACGATTCCGGATGCCGTGACCAGGAAGGTCACGATCGCCGCGAGGCGGTGCGCCGGTTCTTCGATCGCGCCGGTGACGGCCCCGATTAGCGCGCTCAACAGCGCGAGCCCGGCGACGGCCTCGATGAGGATCGGTGGCGATGCCGCCACGAACGCCGTCGCGACGCCAGCCAGCAACCCGAGCACGATGTAGGTCGTGCCCGCCGATACCGGCGCTATCCAGCGCCTGTTCCTGTCCGGTGAGGCTTCCGGTCCGGCGGTGAGCGCCTGGGTGAGCGCGGCCAGGTTGATGGTGATGCCGCCCAACAGGGCGCCGATCCCAGAGAGTGCGCCGGATCCGACCAATGCCGCTCGAACCGGCGGGCGGTAACCGAAGTTGTTGAGAATCGCGGCCCCCGGAATGTTCTGGCCGGCCATCGTCACAATGAAGAGCGGAATGGCGAGACTCACCACTACCAGCGGGTTGAATTCCGGCGCGACAAAATCTAACTGCGGCGCCAGGTGAGCGCCACGCAACCAGCCAGAACCCGCCGTCACGGCCAGCAGAACAGCGGTGAGCAGGATCGCCGCGGGCACCGCCCAGCGCGGAGCGAGGCGGTAGAGCACGAGCCAGACGACAATGACAGGCACAGCGAGGAACCAGGTGTCAGCCCCGACGGCAGCCTGCACCGGCGCGAGGCAGAGTGGCAACAGGATGCCGGCGAGCATGGCGCTTGAGATCGGCCGCGGGATGCGTGCGATGAGCCGCTCCAGGGCGGGCACGAGACCCACAAGCACGATCAGTGCGGCCGCCACGATGAATGCGGCGACTGCTTCCCCGAATCGCCCTGTCACGCCGGCCGTGGCGACGAGCAGCGCCGCCCCAGGAGTGCTCCAGGCGAACTTGAGCGGCACCCGATAGGCGATGCTCAGCACGATCGCGATCAGCCCCTGCGCGACACAGATCACCAGCAAACCGGATGCTGACTGCGACTGCGAGGCGCCAACAGCGGCCAGCCCCGCGAGCACGATCGCGAAAGAACTGGAGAAACCCGTGATGGCTGCGACGATGCCCGCGACGATCGGCTGGACCATGAACGTATCGGACTCTCTCGCGGCTGCCGGCAGGGTGCAACCAGCCTAGAGCCCGGGCCACTGTGTTACGCGGGCCAATGCCCGGGCGGTGGACTGGTCGACCACGACCGTACCGACACAGCAGCCGCACCGACAACAGCGCGCCGCTGCGGCGCGCTGATACGGGCGCTGCGAGGCGCTAAGCCCGAGCGGTCAGGCCGACTTCTCCTGGCGGATCGCCTTGTGAGGCACGATCGTCGGTGCCGCGTTCTCGAGAACGGCGGCCCTGGTGACGATGACCCTGGCGATCTCGTCGCTCGACGGTACTTCGAACATGATCGGGCCGAGCACTTCTTCCATGATCGAACGAAGGCCGCGGGCACCGGTCTGGCGCAGCACCGCCAGGTCGGCAATCGCCTCGAGGGCATCCTGCTCGAAATCGAGTACGACGCCGTCGAGTTCGAACATGCGCTGGTACTGGCGCACGAGCGCGTTCTTCGGCCTGGTGAGGATCTCCATGAGAGCGACCTGGTCGAGCGGCGTCACGGTGGTGACCACGGGCAGGCGACCGATGAACTCGGGGATGAGCCCGAACTTGTGCAGGTCTTCCGGCAGCACCTCGCCGAAAAGATTCACGTCGTCGCCCTTGCTGTGCAGCGGGGCGCCGAAGCCGATCCCTTTCTTGCCCGCACGCTGGGAGATGATCTCCTCGAGGCCGGCGAAAGCACCGGCGACGATGAATAGCACGTTGGTGGTGTCGACCTGGATGAACTCCTGGTGCGGATGCTTACGACCACCCTGCGGCGGCACCGAGGCCACGGTGCCCTCGAGGATCTTGAGCAGCGCCTGCTGCACCCCCTCGCCGGAGACGTCACGGGTGATGGACGGGTTCTCGGCCTTGCGGGCGATCTTGTCGATCTCATCGATGTAGATGATGCCGGTCTCAGCCCGCTTGACGTCGTAGTCCGCGGCCTGGATCAGCTTGAGGAGGATGTTCTCCACGTCTTCGCCCACGTAGCCGGCTTCGGTGAGTGCAGTGGCATCCGCGACCGCGAATGGCACGTTGAGACGCTTGGCCAGGGTCTGCGCGAGATAGGTCTTGCCGCAGCCGGTTGGACCGATGAGAAGGATGTTGGACTTGGCGATCTCGACGTCGTCGATGACGGCATCCGCCGAAGTGATCGTGTTGCGAGCCCTGATGCGCTTGTAGTGGTTGTAGACAGCGACGGAGAGGGCTTTCTTGGCCGCCTCCTGGCCGATGACGTATTCCTCGAGAAACTGGTAGATCTCGCGCGGCTTCGGGAGCTCGAACTCGCTCGATGTTTCCTCGCCGGCCTCGGCCAGGCGCTCTTCGATGATCTCGTTGCAGAGTTCGACGCACTCGTCGCAGATGTAGACGCCTGGGCCAGCGATCAGCTGCTGCACCTGCTTCTGGCTCTTGCCACAGAAGGAGCATTTGAGCAGATCGGCGCTCTCACCTATACGAGCCATGCTCGGACTCCTCCTGGTCTTCGGATCTCGGCGCTGAGACCCAGAATGCTCATGATCGTGAGAGCTCGGTAACGCGAAAATAAGCGGATCTGGTCATGCAACCGTGGTTCTGAATACCGAGCCTAACCCGAGTAGACGACACTGTTCGCACCATGTGCAAATACGACACGGCGAGCCGCGGGCTCATCGGGCGGTCATAGACTTCTCGGCGAGGCCTGTACATCGATATCGGGGGCATGGATGAGCACGAGATGGGCGCGGTTGACCCGCGGCTTGCTCGCTGCCCTGTTCTCCACCTTCGTCGCCGCCTGCTCCCACACCCTCTCTGGCCGAAGCATCCCGAGCCTGGTCGGACTCGCCCTGTGCCTGGCCTTCTCGACGGTGCTCTGCACTCTTCTGGCAGGCAAGACGCTCTCCCTGCTGAGGTTGTCCATCTCCATCGGGGTGAGTCAGTTCGCCTTCCACGGCGCCTTCAGCCTGCTGGCGGATGCCGCGCCATCCTCGATTCCGATGCCCGGCATGCACGACCACTCCGCAGGCGCGATGTCGCTGCACCTGAACCAGGTCTCCCCCGGCGCTCATGCGGCGATGTCGGCCGATCCTGGCATGTGGTTGGGGCACGCCGTGGCCGCGGCGATAACCATCGTCGCCTTCCGGTTCGGTGAGGCCGCGTTCTGGGAGCTCCTCGAGCTCACGCTGCTGCGTATCACACGCTTGGCGCTGTACGCACACCGTGTCCAGCCCGTTGCCAGCCTGCGGCCGAGCGTCGTCGCGGCCGAGCGTGCCCAGATACCGCGGCCGGTCGACCATGTGCTCTCCGCCCTGCGACATCGCGGTCCCCCCGCGGTCGTGATGGCCTGACACCCAACGACAACTATTTCCGAGGTCGGTTCAACACCTCCGGATGCCACCACCCCAGTGCTTTTCTGGGGACGGTTTCCCGCGCGACCGACCGCACCAATTGCTGAGGTACTTAATGAATAAACGCACCACCGCCAAGCTCTCCATCACGCTCGGCGCGGGAGCCCTGCTGGCGTGCGCACTGCCGCTGTCTGCCAGCGCGCACGTCACCATCACTCCGAACACTGCGCCGGAGGGTTCCTATTCGCTGATCACCTTCAAAGTACCGACCGAATCCGCGACCGCGACCACCACCAAACTCGAGGTCGACATCCCCACCGATACTCCGTTCTCGTCGGTCAGTTATGTCCCTGTGCCAGGGTGGACAGCCGAGCTCACGACGGAGACCCTGCCGAAGCCCGTCAAGGTCGGCGACAACGAGTTGAAGGAAGCGGTGACGAAGGTGACCTGGACGGCTTCGCCCGGATCGGAGATCAAGGAAGGTCAGCTTCAGCTGTTTCCGCTGTCCGTCGGTTCCGTACCCTCCACCGGCAAGATCGAACTCAAAGCTCTGCAGACGTACAGCGACGGCAGCGTGGTCGAGTGGACGCAGACCGGGGCGGACGCAGAACACCCGGCTCCGGTGCTCTATGTGAATGATGCGCCAGCCGACTCGCATCACGACGCGACGGTCACCGCCACTAAGGAACCAACGATTACGGCGGCCTCGTCCAGCGATGTGGTCGCTCGCGGAATCGGTATTGGTGGTCTCGTGCTCGGGGCCATCGGCATCGTTCTGGCCGTGGTGACGATGCGTCGCAGGGTGACGGACTAGTCCATGGCTACCCGCACTCAGCGATTTGGTTACGCCGCCTTCGCGGTGCTGGTAGCGACTGTGTCTGTGCTGGGGCTCGCCGCCCCGGCACAGGCGCACAACTACCTGGTGTCGTCTACGCCGGCGGCCGGTGAGACGCTCACCGAACTTCCGGCGGAATTCTCCGTAACGACCAACGATCTGCTGCTCAAGATCGGTAACGACGGATCGGGTTTCGCACTGCAGGTGCAGGATGCGAAGGGCTTGTACTACGGCGATGGATGCATCGCCGTCGACGGCCCGGGTATAACCACGGACGCAGCCCTCGGTGCGCCCGGCAAGTACACCGTCACTTGGCAGGTGATCTCGACAGATGGCCACACGGTGTCGAACGAGTTCAACTTCACCTGGCAACCCTCGTCGGCGGATGCCAAGGTCAGTACCGGCTCGAAAGCCGCCCCGGACTGCAACGGCACCCTGTCGCCGAACGCCTCCCCGCAACCCGACGCGACGGGCCAGAAGCCCGCCGTCTCCGACAACAGCCTGGGCACCGCGCTCTGGATCGGCGGCGCGGTCGTGGCCGTCGGTATCGCGGTCGTTGTCACCCTGCTGCTGACCAGCCGCAGGAAGAAGGCCTGACTCTCACCGGCTCGGGAACAACGACGAAGGGCCCGCAGCACGAATGCCGCGGGCCCTTAGTCGTTGACGACTACTTGGTGATCGCCGGGATGTTCTTGCGCGTGGTCAGAACCTGGTCGATGAGGCCGTATTCGAGAGCCTCCTGCCCGCTCAGGATCTTGTCGCGGTCGATGTCCTTATTAACCTGCTCGATCGTGCGGTTCGAGTGGCGCGACAGCGTCTCTTCGAGCCATTCGCGCATCCGCAGGATCTCCCGCGCCTGGATCTCGATGTCCGAGGCCTGTCCACGGCCGGCATCGCCGGTCGCGGGCTGGTGGATCAGGATGCGCGCGTTCGGCAGTGCGAGACGCATTCCCTGAGTACCAGCGGCGAGGATCACGGCGGCAGCCGAGGCCGCCTGGCCGAGAACCACTGTCTGGATCTGCGGACGCACGTACTGCATCGTGTCGTAGATCGCCGTCATCGCGGTGAACGAGCCACCGGGTGAGTTGATGTACATCGTGATGTCACGGTCGGGGTCCTGGCTCTCGAGCACGAGCAGCTGGGCCATGACGTCATCGGCCGACGCGTCGTCGATCTGCACGCCGAGGAAGATGATGCGATCCTCGAAGAGCTTCGCGTAAGGGTCCTGACGCTTGTACCCGTAGGCGGTACGTTCCTCGAAGGTCGGGAGAATGTAGCGCGCCTCCGCGCTCGGGCTGGCCATGCCGCCCGGTCCGTTGAAGTTGGTGAATTCCATGTCTGCCTTGCCCATCCCTACTTGGTAACGCTGTCGTCGGTTCCGCCGCCGCCGATAACCTCGGAGGCGAATTCGCGGAGGTGGTCGACAAAGCCGTAGTCGAGTGCCTGCTGCGCGGTGAACCAGTTGTCACGGTCACCGTCGATGATGACCTGCTCGACGGTCTTGCCGGTCTGCTCGGCCGTGAGCTCCGCCATCCGCTTCTTCATGTCGAGAATGAGGTTGGCCTGCGTCTGGATGTCTGCGGAGGTTCCGCCGAATCCACCGGACGGCTGGTGAAGTAGCACCCGGGCGTTCGGGGTGATGTACCGCTTGCCCTTGGTTCCGGAGGAAAGAAGGAACTGGCCCATCGAAGCCGCCATGCCGATTCCGACGGTGACGATGTCGTTCGGAACGAACTTCATCGTGTCGTAGATCGCCATGCCCGCGGTGATCGAGCCACCGGGTGAGTTGATGTACAGGAAGATGTCACGCTTCGGGTCTTCTGCCGCGAGCAGCAGGATCTTTGCGCAGATCTCGTTGGCGTTGTCGTCACGCACCTCTGAGCCAAGCCAGATGATGCGGTCCTTGAGGAGTTGGTCGAAAATGCTCGAGACCAATGCCGGTTGGGCCATTGTTGCGCTCCGTTTCAGTTATCGCTTGTTGTTGAATCTATAGGAGCCAACGCACCAGATATGCTCTGTTCGCCGACGGCAGAGCGCGGACGCGCTTCCGTCGCTACGACGGTTGGAAGGCAGCACCGGTCAGGATGCCGCGGGGCTGATCTCCCGCAGAGCGAATTCGCGCACGGGCGCCGCACGCACGGCTGAACACATGCTCAGCAGCGGCTCCGACAGGGTCGCGACGACATCGACGACCAGTTCGGTTCCGTCATGATCGAGAGTGACCGACCAGGTCGCGTCGCCCCTCTGCTCCGAGACGTAACGGAAGGCATCGACTCGATAGTCACCTGTTGCCTGGCTGGCGAACCCGACGGCTGCCTGCACCGCGTTCGGCAGCGACGTGCGGCCGCGAAAGAAGCGCGGGTCGGCGATCCCCGCGGTGTAGTTCTCGATCAGGGCGGATGCCGCATCCGCACGCATGCGGCCATAGAGCAGGCCGTGCGGAAAGACGATCATCGTCGCCGCGAATCGGTCGCCGCCGAGGTGCGAGCATTCCCAGGTCTGCTGGGGATACAGCTTCGCAAGAGCAGTGACCACCGGGCGGCCCTTCACCGCGCAGCACTGGTCGTGCCGTGCATGCGTGCAGACGCAGATCACCGGTTCGTCGGAGAGTTCACCTGTCGAACCGTCGAGGGGAATCTCGAGCAGTTCGAGTGGATCGTCCGCCACGCCCCAGCGCACCGACTCTTGACCCTGCCGCGCGTCGATCGCAGCCCAGCGCCAGCGCTTCTGTGCCCGCCTCTCGTCGGCCTTGCGGCCGGTGCGGCGGATGGCCAGTGGTCGGATGCCTGCACCCTCGATGCGTGAGACGAGACGCCGCGCCGCCTCAGGATCGAGCCGCGACTGGACGAAGGCGTGTTCGCCCCACGCCCCGTCGATCTCCACCAGGAACCAGCGTTCGCCGAAACCGGCCGTGCCGATCAGCGGATCGTCCCGTTCGAGCGATCGGTCGCTGCAGGGAATCCAACCTTCGATCGCTCCGGTGAGCAGCGTGGACACGGTCATCGCAGAACCAGGATGCCCTCGCGAAGGAGTCGTCTGGCGACCACGAGAGAGGAATCCGCGTCGAGGTCGACGAGGGCTGTCGCGGCCGTTGGCTCGCCGGACGCCAGCGACCGCACCGCTGCGGCTGCCTCGCCGGGCAGTGACACGGTTCGCTTCGCCAGCACGATGTGCACCTGATTCTCGCTCTCGTCGATCCGTCGCACCAGACCCTGCCGCCAGCTCACGATCGCGCTGTCGTCGAGGGAGGCCAGGGCTTCGACCGTCGAAATGGGCGAGACCGGCTCGGGCTGCGTGAAGTCCCGCAGCGTGCGGGTGAGCCGATCGCCGATCGGATCCGGGCGCTCTGCGGATGACCTGAGCTGGTCGGCGAGAGCGTCGACGGTCTCCTGCACCAGGGATTCGAGAGCCGCGGCATCCGTCGCGTCGAATCCGAGAGGAAGCGAGGATCGCAGGGCCGGGTCTGAAGCGGACTGGGCGACGAGCTGCTGCACGACATCCCAACGGTTGAGCGCCGAGACGCCGATGGTGAGATGGATCGAGGTGCCACCGAGGGCCGTAGCCGAATGGATCCAGCCTCGCGGCAGGTAGAGCACGTCACCGGGGCGGAAGGTTTCGTCGATGGCGGGTGTGCCCTCCGCCTGGCGGGCGACAGCCTCGCTGTGATCCGTCCACGGCTGGCTACGCAGCGGGTTTTCGTGCACCGGAGGATGGATCTTCCAGTGCTTCTCACCATGGATCTGGATCACGAAGACGTCGTGCACGTCGTAGTGCGGGTCGAAGCCGCGAGAGGATGCCGGGGTCACGTAGGCGTTCACCTGAGCTGGATGGGCGAGGTCAGCCACGAGATCGCGGGTGAAGTCGGCGATCGGCCGCCAGGTGCGGTGGAGCGCCTGCAGCACCAGGGTCGCGCCGGCCGCGAATTCCTGCAGCACCTTGCCGGAATCCAGCTGGTCGCCGATCTCGGCGCCGAAGCCGCCGCTGCTGGTATAGCGGGAGACGTCGAGCAGTTTTCCCTCATCGGCCATTCGCACGAACGGTGTTCGAATGGCGCGATCGGCAACCAGTTCGTCGACGGCGGCGAGGCTGAACAGGTCGCCGAAATCCTGGCCGAGCTCCTCAGCGCGCGACAGCAATGGTTTATGACTCCAGTAGTCGTCGGCGAACCTGTCGGCAGAAACGCTTGTCAATCGTGCGAGCGCGGGCCGGCGAACCGACCCGCGCCCGGCGTCACTGAATAACGCGGTGTCACCAGGTAACACTGTCAGGCTCAGGCAGAGCCGTCCGCGCCACCGTCTTGGCCGTCGGCGTCCGCACCGCCATCAGCGGTACCTTCGGCGTCAGCCGAACCGTCGGCTCCATCGTCATGGCCACCGGCGTTGGCACCGCCATCAGCTGTTCCCTCACCGGAGCCCGCCGAGCCGTCCGCGCCCTCATCGTGACCGTTGGCGCTGGCACCGCCATCAGCGGGACCCTCTTCCGCGGAGTGATCTGTGCTGCTGATGTCGTCATCGTTGATGCTCATGGTGAACCTCCGAACGTAGCTGAAGAGCGGCTTTTGTCGCCCGCATTCACCCTACGTCGCTCCCCCCACGCAGCGCAGTGGGTTGACAAAGTCGCGTCGCCGTTGTTCCTTTATGCGACATATGGTCCGGCTCGAACAGGAACAATGGTCCCCACAGGGAACACTCACATTTCGCGGCGACGCGAGCGAGGCCGGACTACTCGCTGAGGTTGTCGCTCAGGATCGCGAGCACCGTCGAACGGGTCTCGCGCGACCGGTCGCCGAGCCTGTCCGCCACCACTTCGACGAGCGATTCGAGCAGGATCACGTGCGGCACACGCGAGGTGTGCTCGAGCTCGTGTCGGAATGAACCCCTGGCGGGCGCGACCACCAGCGCGACATCGGCGAGCGTGACGAGCGGCGATGTCGCGAACGAGGTGACCACGATGAGCCTGGCGCCGGTCTGCCGCACAGCTCGCGCGGCCTTGAGACTCGACTCATTCGCCCCGCTGCCGCTCAGCACGACGGCCGCGTCGGTGGCGGTGAGGGTGCGCGCGGAGATCTGCTGACCGATCGGGTCTGCCACGAACTCCGTGGGGCGTCCGATGGCTGTGAGGCGCATGGACAGGTCGGAGGCCAGGGGCGACGAGAGCCCGTTGGCGAGAGCGAGCAGACGGGTCGCGCCAATCACGGTGGTCACGGCATCCTCCACCGCCTGTTCGCTGAGAACGCTGGCAATCTGGGGAAGGGATGCCGCGAGCGAATCGATGTCGGCCCGGATCACGCCGAGCGCCGACTCGCCGTAGTCGTGCGTGCCGGTGGAGGCCTGGGCGAGCTCACGGGTCAGAGCCACCCGAAGCTGCGGGAATCCTCGATAGCCGAGTGCCTGACAGGTGCGGATGACGGTGGAGCGCGCGACGCCGGCCCGATCTGCGAGATCCTGGGCTGTCATCTCGACCACGCCGTCTGGGTCCTCGACGATGAGCTCGACCACTCGGTGCTCGCTCGGCAGCAGTGAGTTGAGCACCGTGGCGATGCGCGTCGTGGCTGTCGCCTCGTCGTTACCGGTCCAGCTCACGAACGGTGGCCCCTTCTGTTATTCGGCGGCGAATCGCACCAGACACGGCGTCGATGCTCATCGTAACGACCACAACCACGAGAAGCAGTACGCCGACCACCGACCAGAGCCGGTACTGGGTGTACGACGTCAGCATGTCGCCGATTCCGCCAACGCCGATGAGGCCGAGAACAGCGGATGAGCGCACGTTGATCTCGAAACGGTAGAGCCAGAAGGAGATGAAGTCGGGGCTCACCGACGGCCAGACTCCCCAGCGGATCACCTCGGCCGTCGAACCGCCCGCGGCTCTAACTGCCTCGATGGGGCCGGGGTCGACACCCTCGATCGACTCGTAGCCCCACTTGCCCAGGGTGCCGACGCTGTTGACCGCGAGGGCCAGCGCGCCGGTGAGGGGCGTGAGTCCGGTGACCGACAGGATCACGATCGCGATGATGATCTCGGGAACCGCCCTGATGATCGCGAAGATCACCCGCAGTCCGACTCTGGCCGGGGCGGGCGAGAAGCCTCGCGCCGACAGGAAGCTCAGCGGCAACGAGATGATGAGCCCGATGACCGTGCCGACCCAGGCCATCTCCACCGATCGCCAGGTTTGGAAGAGCGCCTCCGGCAGCTTCGTCCAGTCCGGGTTGGAGAACATGAGCCACAGGTAGTGCACGATTTCGGCGGGGAGGCTGCCGAGCCTGCCCCAGTTGATGTCGATCGACCAGAAGGCGGCGACGACCACGAGGATGACGACGACGGTGATGGCCAGGCGCCCCCAGCGCTTCGGTCGGCTGGGAATCAGCAGTGGTGCCGTGCGGGACGGCCGGAGCGCGGTCATACCAGCCTCCGGCGAATGGCGTCGCTCACCGAGTCGATGATGACCACCACGATCAGGATCTCGAGGATGATGAGCGACAGCTGGTCGTAACGGTAGAAGGTGCGCACGGCGTCGATGAGCAGGCCGAGGCCACCGGCGCCGACCAGGCCGAGAACGGTGGAGGCACGAACGTTCAGTTCGAGCACATACAGCGTCTGGTTGATGAACGACGGTGCCGCATCGGTGAGGGCAATCGCCCGGTTGATCTGCAGTTGGGTGCCACCGGCGGCCTTGCCTGCCTCGAGCGGCCCGGCGTCATTGGCCTCGATGGTTTCGGAGACCATCTTCACGATGATGCCGATGTTGAACAGCAGCAGCGCGATGATGCCGGGGAGAGCGCCGACGCCTACCATCGCGACGAGTACCGAGGCGTAGAGCAGGTCGGGAATCGAGCGCACGATGTTGAGGATGGTGCGCAGGATGCCACGGCCCCAGCGGTTCGGATTGGTCAGCCGCGCCGCCCAGAGACACAGCGGAAGCGAGATGGCCGAGCCGACGAAGGTCGCGATCACGGCCATCTCGAGGGTCTCGAGCAACGGTGGGATCGTTCGGGGAAAGAAGGCCCAGTCTGGCTGCAGCATGGCGAAGATCTTGTTCGCGCCGTTCTGCCAATTGCGGGCGATCGCATCGAAGCTGAAAGCGATACCCAGCTGCGGGCTCAGGGTGATTGCGGTGATGACCACGATCACCGCAAGGGCGAACCACGGTTTCCATCGTCCGCGCGGTCTCGGCGGCAGCTCGAGATCGGTCATGCGCCGAGTACGTCCTCGTGCTCGATGGATCGACCGTAGATGTTCTCGAAGACCTCGTCGCTTGCGGTGGCCGCGGGGCCGTCGTAGACGACCTCCCCCGCGCGCAATCCGATCAGTCGCGTGCCGTATTGCCGTGCGAGGTCGAGCAGGTGCAGGTTGGTCAGCACGGTGATGCCGAGCTCATGGTTGATGCGACGCAGATCCCCCATCACCCCGATGGCTGTCGGCGGATCGAGGCTCGCTACTGGCTCGTCCGCGAGCACGAGCTTCGGCTGCTGCGCGAGCGCCCTGGCGATGGCCACCCGCTGCTGCTGCCCGCCGGAAAGAGTCGATGCTCGGTCATATGCCTTCGCGAGAATACCGACGCTGTCGAGCGCCTCGAAGGCGATCTGCTTGTCATCGGAGAGATACAGCCCGAGAAGCGTGCGCCAGGTCGGCGTGTGGGCAAGACGTCCAACAAGCACATTATTGAGCACGCTGGTACGCCTGGCGAGGTTGAAGCTCTGGAAGATCATGCCGATCTCGCCGCGGAGTCGACGCAGTTCGCGTCCGCGCAGGGACTCGAGGTGGCGCCCGCCGACCTCGAGCGACCCCGAGGTGATCGGCACGAGTCCGTTGATGGTGCGAATCATGCTGCTCTTGCCCGAGCCGGACAGCCCGACCACCGAGACCATCTCCCCGGCCTCGATGTCGAGTGTCACCCTGTTCAACGCGACGACCCCGTTCGGATACCGCACGGTGACATCCCGCATCCGAATCGACCATGGCGCGGAGGCCGGAGCGATAGCTCCGGCCTCCGCGTTCGAACTGACGTCGGTCATGGACTACTGCAGACCGAGTTTCTTGGCGGCATCCGCGACCACAGTGAGGGTCTTGGGGTTCGCCGGTGCGAGCTTGGTGATCGAGTAGATCGAGGTGAGCACCTTCGATCCGGCATCCGTGTCCGAGTAGTCCTCGAGCGCCTTGGTGATCTTCTTCTGCAGCTTCGGCGAGAGGTCCTTGGTGAGGGCGACTCCATCGTTCGGGATCTCGTCGGTCAGCGCGAAGACGACGACCTTCTGGCCGACGTCGGGCTTGTCGCTCTTCACGATGTCTCTGGCATCCCAGAAACTGAAGCCGACTTCGGCGTCACCGTTGTATACGGCCAGAACTGAGGCGTCGTTGGCGGTGACCGGGATCTGCTGGATGTCGCTGTCGGTGTTGAACCCGGCATTCTTCAGCGCCAGGATCGGGTAGATGTAGCCGGCAGGAGATCCTGGGCCGAGAACGGCGACCTTCGCGCCCTTGACCTTCTTGATCGAGCTGAGACCGGCCGGGCCCTTGAGAGCGTCGGCGCCATTGCAGAACAGTTTGCCGTCGCGCTCGACAGGCTTGTCGGTGCAGTACTTGTCGGGGTTGTTGGTCATGAACTGCGCCGGATAGGTGATGTTGCCGTTGCGCTCGGTCTGCAGCACCACGGATGCCTTGTACATGTCGCTCGCCTGCCAGAGCTGCAGCGAGGGAAGGAATCCGATCTGGGCCTGCCCGGCACCCATGGCTTCGACGGCAGCCTGGTAGTCCTTCGACACGACGCCGGTGACCGGCATGCCGAGGGCCTTGGTGAGCATATCGGTGAGCGGCTTGGCGGTGTTCACCAGGCCGGCCTGATCCTGCGAGGGAACGAGCGCGAGGGTGAGCGACTTCGGGTCGGCGGCCGGCTTGTCGTTGCTCGCCGAACCTGCGGATGCCGAACAACCGGCGAGAGCGACCATGGCGACGGATGCCGTGGCTGTGAAGACGAGTGCCTTTCTGTAATTCACGTTTCTACCTTCGATCGAGTGTTGGTGAGGAGGAGGTGGTGCGGTGTGGCGGTGATGCGGGGGAAGAAAGCCAGGAGGTCAGGGCCGGGTAGAGCTCCTCGAGGGAGTCGGCCCGGAAGGTGGGGGTGGCTGCGGGGTCGGCCCGCGGTCCGACGAGAGCGGTGCTGGCTCCCCTGCGGTACGCGGGCTCGAGGTCGTTCTGCCAGACATCGCCGATGCTGAGCATGGCGGTCGCGGCATCCGGAACACCCTCGAGAAGTTCGTCGAGGATCGTCTCGAAGCCGAGCGGTTTGCCCACCGAGGTGTAGACGGCGTCGAAGAGATCGTCGAGCCCGAGAACGTCCAGCGCTTCGGCGATGTTGGTCGCCGGGGCGTTGGTGGCCAGCACGAGACGAGCCGACTCCCGCACCGTGCCGAGGAATGCGGCGAGGCCCTCTGGTGCCACCACGGGGGCATGCTCTGTGGCGAGCTCTCCCCTGCTGAGATCGTAGGCGCGGGAGTGGTTCTCCAAAGAGACATCGTGCCGCTGGGACAGCAGGCGCACGAGGTCGTAGCCGTCGATCGGGTTTACTCCGAGGGTGGTCTCGCCGAGCAGTCCGGCATCGACCTCGTCGAGAAAGTTGGCACGATCAGCAGGCGAGAGAGATTCGGCGACGAAACGCGCATAGGAACGAACCGGTCCGTCACCGAGGGAGACTGTCCCGTCGAAGTCGAAGACCAACACCCGTTCACGCACCGTCACGATCATCCTTTCGCGTGCCTCCAGCGATCGTGGACGCAATGTCCACAGTAGAAGTATTTGAGCGACGAAATGACTTTCGTTGCGTTAACAGCTCGTAAACGTTGCGTAGAGCGTCACCCACGAGGTCCGTACGATGGGCGGATGATGTTCGAGCAGATCGCCGACGACACCCGCGCCCGACGTTTCGATGCCTGGGGCATGTCGACGGTGATCGACGAGAACATCGACGCTCCGGTGATCGAGCCCGAAGTCTTCGAGCAGCTGCACGAGGCGGCGTCCATCACCGCGACCTGGCCGATCGGCAACGCCGGACTCCTCCACGTCTACGGCTACCTGCTGTCAACCATCGAGACACCGTACGGGCTGAAACGCGACAGGTGGCTCGACGGCGAGCTCGCCATTGCGCTCGGCCTGTCACCCGACGCGTTCCTGCTCGAGAGTGCCGCGGATGCCGGGGAGACGGTGCTGCAACGCGTCACCGAATCGGTGCTTCCGCGCCTCGAACACTCCCCCGACTCCCTGTTCCTGCGTGACGAACTGTCCGACGACGGACAGGTGTTCCGCACCCTGGTGCTCCCTCCGGTCGGTCGGCAGTCGGCGCTGCTGTACGGGGTGCACGATGGCGACCGGATGCGGGCGATCACCGCGTTTCCGGTGACGCCGTCATCCCATTTCCTCAGCTCGCTCGCCCAGCAACCTGCCCGGATGCGCTACAACGCCGCGACCACCTCGCTGCCACCGCGGTCACCCCTCACCTCCTGAGAGTCCGCGCCGACCCGAGTGCCAAATAGTTCGACCCGAGTGCCAAATGCGTCGACCCGAGTGCCAAATGAAGGCACTCGTGCCCGTTCTGGAGATCCGCACCCGAAGAACGCGGCGGGTGCGGGCGAGTGTGCCTTCATTTGGCACTGGAGGCACACCACCTTTGGGCTGACCCACTCGGGCGACGCGAGCGCTCATCAGCCATGAGATGACGAAGGGCCCGCCACCGCAGCGACGGGCCCTTCCTTCAGGCGTTATTTGTGGTCGTGACCGTAGTGCTCGTTGTTCGACTTGCGTCCGTGACTGTCACGGCCGCCGTCCGCGTGCTCGTGGCCCTCATGCGAGTCAGCGTTGGCGAGCAGGTCTGCGGAGTCGGAGTCATCATCCGAGTCGGCCAACGGTGCGGCGAACTCTGAGATGTCAACGGCGGCACCATTCGAGTCGACCACCTTGGCCTTCGACAGGATGATTGCCAGTGCCTTGCCGCGAGCGACCTCACCGATCATGCCGGGAATCTGGCCGTTCTGGTCGAGCACCTTGATGAACTCGCCGGGCTCCATGTTGTACTGGGCCGCTCCCTGCACGAGGTACTGGGTGAGTTCGTCCTGGCTGACCTTGATCTCTTCAGCCTCCGCGATGGTATCGAGCAGAATCTGGCTGCGGAAGGTCTTCTCGCTGGACTCTGTGACCTCCGCGCGGTGCTCGTCGTCTTCGAGGCGCTGCTCGTTTTCGAGGTGACGATGCACCTCGTCGAGCACGAGCTGCTCCGGCACCGGAATGTCGAGCGACTCGAGCAGCTTGTCGACGACCTGGTCACGAGCCTGTGCGCCCTGGCCGAACACCTTCGACTTGCTCACCTGCTCGCGGATGTCGGCCTTCAGCTCGTCGATGGTGTCGAACTGGCTGGCGATCTGCGCGAAGTCGTCGTCGGCCGTCGGAAGCTCGCGCTCCTTGACGGCGAGGAGCTTCACGGTGATCTCAGCGGACTCGCCCTCGTTGTCGCCGCCGAGCAGCTTCGACTCGAAGACCGTGGTCTCGTCGGCACTCAGGCCGTCGAGGGCCTCGTCGATGCCCTCGATCAGGTCGCCCGATCCGACCTCGTAGGAGATCGCGTTGGCCGTGTCGACCTCGTTGCCTGCGATGATCGCGACCAGGTCGATCTGGGCGAAGTCGCCGGTCTTGGCCGGACGGTCGACCGTGATCAGGGTGCCGAAGCGGGTCAGCAGGTTCTGCAGCTCGGTCTCGACCTCGTCATCCGTGACCTCGATGGCATCGACGGTCAGCTCGATGCCGTCGAGGTTCGGCAGTTCGAAGTCGGGGCGCACGTCGACCTCGACGGTCACCTTGAGTTCGCCGCTGAAGTCTTTGACGTCGGGGAGTTCCGTGACGTCGGCCTCCGGACGACCGAGAGGGCGGATCTTCTCCTCTTCGATGGCCTGGCGGTAGAACTTGTCCAGTCCGTCGCTGACCGCGTGGTTGAGCACCTCATCGCGACCGACGCGCTGGTCGATGATGGGCGGCGGAACCTTGCCCTTGCGGAAGCCGGGGATGTTGACCGACTCCGCGATGTGGCTGTAGGCGTGATCAATGCTGGGCTTGAGCTCCTCGGGAGTGACTGAGATGCTCAGCTTCACTCGGGTGGGGCTCAGCTTGTCAACCGTGGTCTTCACGATGGTTCTCCTGCTTACTATCTGGTGTGTTGAAGGGCCGTGTCGGGATGACAGGAGTCGAACCTGCGACATCTCGGCCCCAAACCGAGCACTCTACCAAGCTGAGCTACATCCCGTGATATGCACTGAGGCCGAGCGGATGACATAAGTCGGTTCCGAAAATAAGCCTCGGCAATCCTACCGCACTGTTTGCTGGTCCCTGAGTGTGTGTTCGCATCGAGCGTTCCGGGTATGTATTAGGCTGGCTACCGCGCGATTGGCCCCCGGGCCGAAGCCCATGGGGATGTAGCTCAATGGTAGAGCCTCAGTTTTCCAAACTGATGGCGCGGGTTCGATTCCCGTCATCCCCTCCAAGTAAACGCTGGGCAGCAGGCCCACTGCAACTTCTCATGTAACTCCTCAAGCGGATTGATCCTCAGTGATTAGTTGTTGAAACCTTCGCATAATTCCTGACACTGGTGTCAATTGCGTTGGGAGCAACTATTGGCTGGTCAAAGCCCGGTTTCATGGGCCACGGAACACCGACGAGCTACCCGGCGCGAAGGCCCGCCGACGGCGCGTTACGATCACCGTCGCGGGAGGAATTGTGACATCGAGTGCCTGGTGGGTGGGCGAAAACGGCCCAGACCGCTTCCACCTATCCAATCGCGCGACGGACTGGATTGAAGAAATCGCAAACGAAGAGCACTGACCAGGAACCTCAGATCACCTGGATCCATGACGGTCCGTTGAAATTGAAGTCCACGAGTCGGGACCTTTTAAGGTTCGGCCTACGGGCATACGATCGGATTGAGTAGGAGTCCAGATCTCACTCTCACGAATGTTTGTGATCGCGGGAGACGACGGGTGGAACTCCTCCTCTCACCTTAAAGAAATCGGCACGAATTCTGGGACGGTACAGATTCTCTTGAAAAACAAGGTCATTGTTTTGTCGTCTTGTGTGAGGCGGACCCGGAGGTGTGAGGATCAGGTCCGATGGTGGGTTTAGGCGTTCACCCCAGCGTGATTCCGCGCTGTTGCATGAACGGGACCGGATCGAATGCCACTCCCCCCGATCGGATTTCGAAATGGAGGTGACACCCTGTGGACCCTCCGGTGCTTCCGGTGCGGGCGATCAGTTGGCCGGCAGTGACTGTTTGCCCGTCAGACACCAGCCGACCACCATCGATTATGTGTGCGTAGGCGGACTGGATGCCGTTTCCATGATCGAGAATTATGAAAAGTGGCTATCCATGTAACTGCCACGATTGCGCGGCTCGGGCAGATCGCCAGGGTCGTTTGAGTGGTGGCCCGGTGAGGGTGCGTGGCAGAGCGTGTGGTGCTTGCGGCGGGACAGGGACCAGTCGCGGCTTGCGGTGGATGACGGCAAGGTCCGTGTATGGGGCCGGGTGGCCAGCAACAGCTGATTCGAGTAGCCGGAGAAACAGCATGCCCCTGGTGTGCGAGTTGCGGCGGTTGAAGCGGAACACGAACTCGTCCAGATACGCCTGGAGGTGTTCCGGTTGCACGCTGCCTTGATAGGTTCCCTCAAGGACCCGCTTGCTCAGCGAGAACAGACGATGCACCCCCGGCAACGATACGTGCGCGGGCTGCACCGACGCTGACACATTTCGCACCTCATGGGCCACCCCGGCCGCCGCGGTCGCGGCGGGATAGGAACGCCACGCGTCCGTGATCACTGTCGCTCCGAGTGTTACGTGATCGCGGAGGAAGATCTCAAGGCTCGCCGACGACGCATCGGCAATGACCTGTAGTCGGGCCCTGCCCATCCCTCTGCCCCGCCGTTCGACCGCCCCCGCCACCAGCGTTTTACCGGCGGCGCCTCGCCCGGTCAGGCCGGGCTTGCCCGCCCCTCCGACGTAGGTCTCGTCGATTTCGATCTGACCAGTCAACCGCTTGCGCCCGGATTGGCTCATCACCGTTCGCAGCTTATGAGTCATCGTCCACGCGGTCTGGTAGCTGCCCAGATCCGTCACCCGCTGCAGGTTCAGCGCCGACAGCCCCTGCTTCGACACCATCTTCAGCCATGCCGCCTCGAACCAGACGGTCAACGGGGTGCGGGTGCGGTGGAACACCGTCTGGGAGGTCACGCTGACCCGGCGTCGACAACCGTTGCACCGATAGATGCTGGCAGTGGCGGACCAATCCCCAACGTCCGCGCACCACGGGCAGACGAATCCGTCGGGCCATCGCAACCAGTCCAGATAGTCAACGCAGTCAGCGTCCGACCGGAACCAGGCCCGCAACTCCGGCAGCGATCCCGGAAAGTCGCGACCCTCCACCGGCGCCTCCAGCATGATCGGCACGATACCCACAGCCCCCGACATCGTGGCAGTTACATGGATAGCCACTTCCCATAATTGTTAAGACGACCTCCGTTCTCGCCAGACGCCGTTGCGTCGTTTCCAACTTGCGCCGCAACCGTGCGATCTCGGCCTGCTCCGGAGTTAACCGGCCAATCCTGTCCCCGGGCTTCTTCCCCGCCAACACACCGGCATCACGCAGCCTTCGCCACTCGGTGATCTGGGAGGAATAGATCCCCTCCTCCCGCAGATACGCACCACCTCCACTGTTCGAGATGGCGGCCTCATACGCGGCCAGATGATCAAGTTTCTGCGCCGGGGTAAACGACCTCCTCGAGGTCGGACCGCCAGCACGGGGTCCGGGACTACTCATATGACTATCGTCGCGCACGGCGATCAAAGGCCAACTAGATGAGTGAGTCCTAATGGTCGTAGGCGATGAGAGATCGTTTGTGGTGGGCTCCGATGAGCCAGTTGTGCCAGATTCCGGCGGCGAGAGCA